>DATCMP010000498.1:0-3123 GCA_036563365.1 Thermomicrobiales bacterium | reverse complement strand
TCCCACTCTTCGCTCATCGGGCCGGAGTGTAACAGATATAGTGTACGTACACAAGGTTCGCATGAATGTATGAGGCGACTGTAGGGCTTCGCCGAGTGGTAATGCAAGGAGGTGGCCCTGTCTATAGGGAAGAATGGACGGGGGGTCTGGCAGGGGTGCGGATAAACGGGGACGCGCAAGGGGTCGGCTTGTTGGGTGACGGCGGGCGGGCGCGGATGATGCGGAGGAAGGAAAAGGCAATGTCCTTCAGCAAATCTCGCCCACTTCAGGGGGCCGTGGTCCCCACCCCGGTGGGGGATTCACCCGGCGACCCACCGCCCGCCAAAAAACCTTGCTGCTGTAACCGATCAACGTACATAAGCGCCAACATCGCGTGTTGCGCCACTTCCCTTGTTATGTGGCCTTGTAACCCGGGTACACTTGATACAGGTATCTCCGTGTCATCGCCCGACCCTTGGCGAGCAGGCGAATCTTTGGTACAGAAAGGATAGCTGCGTCGGTAGATTGCCGCGTGTATCGACAATGATGGTGAGGGTAGATCTTGAGGCGTTCTCTGTTCGCACAACGGTTTGGCGCGCTGTGCTTGCTCCTTTTCCTCTGGGCGACCATTACTGGGCGGGGTGCCGCCGCACGCCCGCTCGATGAAGCCCCCTCGATCACCCCATTTGCGACGGCGCATGTGCGGATCGCGGGGACCGTCAGCGCGCAGGGGCAGGAGTTGCCGGTGCAGGGTGACGGGGATATTGACGCGACGCGCGGCGCGAGCCACCTGACGGTCGGCTTGCTCGGCGCGGCCTTCGAGACGATCATCGTGGATGGGCGTACTTACAGTCGCAATCAGGCGACCGGGCGTTGGGAATATACCGAAGGTGCCGGGGCGGGTGGTTTCAACGCCGCCCGCCTCGCGCCGTACGACCCGGCGACGATCCGTGCCGCCGGGCGTAATTTCACCCGGATCGGTGCCGAGGCGATCGCCGGCACCGCGACGACCCGCTGGCGCGCGGATGTGGACCTCGCGCGGCTGATCGGGGCGCTACCCGGTGCCGGGCCGGGCGGCTTGGACGGCAGCAATTCCAAGATGGATCTGTGGATCGGCGATGCCGATGAGCGGTTGCGGCAACTCGTTATCGACGCGCAAGGTGCCGCCTCGACCGCGAGCGCGACCCCCGGCCCGTTCCGCCTCAACCTGGCCCTGAATTTCAGTAACTTCGATGAGCCGGTGCCGATCATCGCCCCGCCTGGTGCGACCGCCGCCGCCACGCCGAGCGCGACCCTGAATGGAATCCCGGTGGCGCGAGTCACCGCGACGAGTGCGGCGGTATCGAATGGCGGGGTTGTCATCTCCTCGGCCCTGCCGACACCGAACAGCCGCCTGGCAGAGGCGACGAGCGGGCGGGGTGTGCTCAGCGGGACGGTGGTGATCCGTTTCGTCGCGGCAAGCTCGCTCGTCGTCGTCCTGCTCGGCGTGGCCCTCGCCATGCGTCACCGCCAGCAGCGCCAGGTGGCGCTGCGCGACGACGAGTCGGAGGGCCGGGCGTAATCGCTCGCTGCCTGCGCCGCCGCGCCGGTCGTGGCGTCGCACATTGACGGTAATCGTTCGGACTTCTACAATCGATCTTCTCTCGCCGCTCTCGCGCCATCCGATGGGCGCGAGAGGTGTCCTGTTGACGCAAAGTGTCGCCGAAGGATGCCGACAATGGACGTTTCCCGCCACGCCGCCCTCACGCCGCCCGATGAGCCGACCGCTGCCGCATTCGCCGCGCTGATGCGCGAACGCGACGAGGATTTGCCGCTCGATCGGGCAGCGGTCCTGCTCGCGCGCGGTATCGCCTATCCCGACCTCGATCTGGAGGCGCCCCTCGCCGCCCTGGACGATTTGGCCGATGGCTTGCGCTCACGCTTGCCCGCTTCGCCCGACCCGCACGCCATCGCCGTGGCCCTGCGCGACTATCTGGGCAACGAACTCGGCTTTCGCGGCCCCGCCAGCGAGAGCGAGGATGCCTATTACGACGCGCGGAACAGCTACCTCAACGATGTGTTGGGGCGTCACGTCGGTATCCCGATCGGCCTGGCGATCGTCTATATCGAGGTCGCGCGGCGGATCGATTTCTCGCTCGTCGGGGTGGGGATGCCGCTGCACTTCGTGATCAAACATTCCCTGGGCGACGCGCCGGAGGACGGCATCTTCATGGATCCGTTCCTGGGCGGCGCGCTCCTGACGCCGCAGCAGCTACGCCAGCGCTTCGAGGCGCAGTTCCGCGATCGGATGCCGTTCGCCGAGCATTTTCTGGGTGCGGTGACCAAGAAGCAATTGCTGACGCGCGTCCTGAACAATCTGCGCGGCGTTTATCTCGGTCGCCAGCAATTGCACCGCGCCCTCAGCGTGCTCGACTATCTGCTGCTGATCGCCCCGTGGGATCTGGAAACCCGCCGCGACCGAGGCTTACTCGCCCTGCGGATCGGCGAATTTTCGCGGGCGTTGGACGACTTGCAAGCCTACGAACGCTTCGCCACCAGCGATCCGAACCTCCCGGTGATCCGGGGACATATCGAAGCCCTGCGGCGGCGCTTCACGCTCGGGGGATGACGAAGTCGGCGGTCGGCGGTCGGTAGTCCGTGGTCCGTAGTCGGTAGTCCGTAGTGGCCGGGCGGTGGTGCTAGAGCCTCTGCGCCAGCAACGACCCCTACTACGGACCACGGACTGCCGACCGCCGACCGTCAACTCCCCTTACCCATCGCGGCGCTCGATCCGCGCGCCGAGGGCTTGGAGGCGCTCGTCGAGGCGCTCGTAGCCGCGATCGATCTGCTCGACATTGTGGATCGTGCTGGTTCCCTGCGCCGCGAGGGCGGCGATCAGCAGAGCCATCCCGGCGCGAATATCGGGGCTCGACAGCGTTTCCGCGTGGAGTTGCGAGCGCCCGACGACGACGACGCGGTGGGGATCGCAGAGGACGATCCGCGCGCCCATCTGGATCAACTTATCGACGAAGAAAAGGCGACTCTCGAACATCTTCTCGAAGATCAGGACCGTCCCGCGCGCCTGGGTCGCGGTGACAACCGCGATGCTGGTCAGGTCGGCGGGGAAGGCGGGCCAGAGGCCGTCGTCGATCTTCGGGATCGCGC
>DATCMP010000488.1:0-1555 GCA_036563365.1 Thermomicrobiales bacterium | reverse complement strand
CATCCTCGCGCAGCTTCAGGGTGATCGTCGTGCCGCGCTCCTCGCGCTCGGCGGGACCGACGGTGAACGTCTCGTCGCCCTTGCTGCGCCACTCCGCCGCTTCGGCGTCGGGGCGATAGGAGAGGGAGGTGACGATGACCTCCTCGGCCACGACGAAGGCGGAGTAGAAGCCAACGCCGAACTGACCGATCATCTGGCTCTTCTGGCCGGATTCCAAACCTTCCATGAACGCCTTGACGCCGGACTTGGCGATCGTGCCGAGATGTTCAGCCAACTCGTCGCCGGTCATCCCGATCCCGCTGTCGGCGATCGTGATCGTCTTGGCCTCTTCATCGACCGTGATCCGAATCGCCAACTCGGCGGCCTGATCGCGCGCCTCCCGATTCGTCAGCAACTCGAACTGCACCCGATGGAGGGCATCGGAGGCGTTGGAGAGGAGTTCGCGCAGGAAGATCTCGCGATCGGAGTAGAGCGAATGGGCGAGGATCGCGAGCAATTGCTTGACTTCGGCGCGGAAGGGGACTTGCGTCGCATCCACCTCTTGCGTCGGTGCCGAATCCGGAGACATAACACTTCCTCCATGAGCAGGAATGGCAAATAGTCACAGCGCGAGAGCTCACCGATACGTGCGGAGCCGTTAGCACTCTAAAACCAAGAGTGCTAACGGCTCTATGTTAATGATCTTGGCTCTTAGGTGCAAGGGGCATGAGAGGGATGGCGCGAGTCATCCCCGCTAAGTGCAGGGGGGTATACCGCAGCGTTCGGTCAGCCGCGTACCCCCTCGGCGCTGAACGGCCGCGCAAGCGTTGCCTTGTCCTGGCTGATGGCCTTCGCGCGAAGTTCGAGGACATCGCCGAGTGGGAGGACGGCGATCCCGTTGGCTTCCAACGCGCCGCGCACGGTGCGCGCCAATTCGACCGCGCCGGGAGCGTCGCCGTGGATGCAGATGGTGTCGGCCTGGAGGTCGATCTCGCCGCCGGTGAGGGTGGCAACCTTGCCGCGCAGGGTCATCCGCACCGCGCGGCGGGCGACCTGGGTGGGGTCGGTGATCATCGCCCCGGCGATCCGCCGCGAGACGAGGGTGCCGTCGGCGTTGTAGGCGCGGTCGGCGAATACCTCGCGCGCGAAAGCGACCCCGGCGGCGGCGGCGGCGCGCTCGATCGCCGAGTTGGGCAGGCCGACGATGATCAAATCGCGGCGATAGATCGCGACTGTCTGGGCCACCGCGCGGGCGAGGGCGCCATCGACCGCGATCCGGTTGTAGAGCGCGCCGTGGGGCTTGATGTGCCGGAGCGGTGTGCCAGCGGAGCGGCAGAAAGCATCCAGCGCGCCGAGTTGGTAGAGGAGGTCGGTGGACACCTCGTCGGGAGTCATCACCATATCACGCCGCCCGAAGCCGACGAGATCGGGGAAGCTGGGGTGCGCGCCGATCGCCACTCCCTTCTCCTGCGCCAGCGCGACCGTCTCGCCCATCGTGCGGGGATCACCGGCGTGGAAGCCGCAGGCGACGTTGGCCGAACTGACCCAGTCGAGCAACGCCTCGTCCTGGCCGAGG
>DATCMP010000475.1:0-8136 GCA_036563365.1 Thermomicrobiales bacterium | reverse complement strand
GCGATCAGCCGCTCGACAGCGGTCTCGGCGGGACATACGATGGCCATGCGCGGACTCCTTCAGCGAGCTGGTCGGTAGCACAACCAGTATCGCCGGAGGGGTCCGCGCACGCCTTATCTAAATGGTCTTGGCCCTAGTATCTCTCCTCGCAAGAAGTCTTAGCTGTTTGGCTCCTTATCCGCTAGACCGGCAAGGTACGGCGGCGCCGTACTAATTCTCTTCGCCCCATGAGCGCGGACGATGCGCCCTTTTTTTCGTCCCCATCGAGTTGGGGATTCGGTTCTTTTTTAGGCGCAGTTTATTGCTAAGGAATGCCGGAAGGAGGTGGGCTGGCAAGCCCGACACACACGCCAACTTAGAGGGCGATGAGGCGGTGGCGCAGCGCGGCGACGATCAGCGCGCCGGCGTTGTGGACGCCGAGCTTGCGGTAGAGGGCGGTGCGGTGGGTCTCCACCGTCTTGATGCTCACGCCGAGGTGGGCGGCGATCTCGGCGTTGCTGAGGCCCCGGGCGAGCTGGTTGAGAACGTCGCACTCGCGCGGGGTGAGGCACGGGCTGTCCGGGGCGGGGGCGGGGCGGGCGCTGCCCTGGTCCGCGCGGACGAGGTGGGCGACGGCGGGGGTGATCGCGGCGCGGCCGACGGCGACGGCGCGGATGGTGTCGGCGAGGCTGGCGCCGGCGTCATCCTTGAGCAGGTAGCCGGCGGCCCCGGCCTCGAGGAGGGGGAGCACGTCGCGCGCCTCGCCGCTGATGGTGAGGACGACCACGCGCGTGGCCGGGTGGCGGCGGCGCACCTCGGGCACGAGGTGGTGGGCGTCCATCACGGGCATGTTGACGTCGGTGACGAGGACGGCCGGCCGGTGGCGCGCGACGAGGGCGAGGGCCTCCGCCCCGTCGGCGGCGGAGCCGAGCAGGCGGATATCGGGCTGGTGCGCCAGGAAGGCGCGGACCCCCTCGCGGAAGAAGAAGTGGTCATCGGCGTGGACGACGGTGATCGGCGCCTCGGCCATGTGCCCCCCTGCGCGGTCCCCTCACGCGGGCCGACACGCCGCCCGTACCCCACTATAGCGCCGGGCGATGCGGGGCACATCCGTACGATCACGGAGCTTTTCGGGCGTCCTCGTGGCGGACACGACGCTGTTCCCCATCCGCGGTGGCGGGCGGGTCCGGCGGGGCGCCCGACGCCACGAACGCGGCGATCTCGAGCAGCGTGGCCCGCGGGTGCGCGGCCAACCAGCGGCCCACCCCTCGCTCCGGGTCGGGGGATGCGGGCGTTGGGGGGGTGGGGAGTGGATCGTCGGCCATGGCGCGCTCCTCGTTGGTGGGTGGCTGCTCGGTGGGCTCGTGGCCCCGGGACACCGGCAACTGTAGCCGTCCGCGGGCACCGAAAACTCAGGTGTTTACCTGAGGTCACCGCGACGCGGGGCGGCCATACTTTACCCATACAGGGCGACGTCACGGACAAATGGAATGTGTGGGCGCGACGAACCCCCGGCCGTAGCTGGGCACCTGGGCGGGGGGGAGCGACTGGTGCAACCGACCACCGCCGTGTGGTTGGTTGTTGTGCGTACGCGTCGCGGCGCCGGGGCGTGGGAGGGCCGCCGGATCGGCGAGGGAGTGGGAGCGATGGGAACGTGGGATCACGTGAATGACCGAGCGATGAGGAGTTCCCCATGGTAATGAGGCATACGGCGATCTTCCGCGGCTGGCGGCTGCTGGCGCTGCTGGCGTTACTTGTAACAGGTCTCGTCTCGGCGGTGTTACCACGGGGATCCGTGCAAGCCGAGACATCGGGCACATTGACCGGACAGGTGCTCACCAGCCCGTTCGAGATCACGGCAGCCGATTGCAATCCGGACGGTATCTCCACCTTTGGATTCCGCTCTGAAGGATATGCTTATGGCTACTACACAGGCTCGTACGTCGAGACCGGCACCCTCACCTTCGGGCCGCAAACCATCCCGGTGCCTGAGTCAGTCCAGCCCCCGAATGGACAATACAATTTCGCGTTCGATGCGGGTCCGTTGCTGACATTCGAGGCGACGTTCACCATCACGGCCCAACACTACGATCCTGTCGCCAATAGCTTTGAAGCGGCCACCATCACCGGCACGAAGCGCCTGATCACGAGCCCTACGGCCATCGCGGCCTGTGGCAGTGCCTACGACAAGCCCGGATATAATGGGGGGTTTGCAACGTTCCTCTCGCAGCCCGAGACCCTGGTCTCCTTCGAGGCCACGATCCAGACCCCCGAGGAGACATTCACGGAGCAGGGGATTGCCAAGTCCTCACTCAGTGCGCTTGGGCGGACGGGATTCTTGGGGCGACATCCCGAAAGCACCTTGTTCGAGAGTTTCCTCACCTCGACCCGCACCGTGGGCCCGGCGACGCTAACCTTGAGCCCCGCGGCCGCGGTCAACCCGGTCGGCACGAGCCACACCGTCACGGCCACCGCCCTCAACGCACTCGGCCAGCCGGTGCAGGGCGTGACGGTGCGCTTCGCGGTGAGCGGCTCGACCACCGCGTCGGGCTCCTGCACCACCGATGCGAACGGCCAGTGCGCCTTCACCTATCAGGGGCCGCAGCTGCCCGGGGCCGACCTGATCACCGCCTACGCCGACACCGATAACGACAACGCCTTCGACGCGGGCGAGCCGGTCGGCGAAGCGACCAAGGCCTGGGTGCTGCCGACGACGACCCCCGGCCAGGTCACCGGCGGCGGCCAGATCGCCGCGACCGGCGGGCTCGAGTCCGTCACCTTCGGCTTCAACGCCCAGAGCACCGCCAACGGGCTGAAGGGGAATTGCACCGTCATCGACCAGGCGACCGACACCAAGATCAAGTGCCTCGACGTGACGAGCCTGGTCCAGGCCGGCACGCACGCCACCTTCTTCGGCCGCGCCGAGGTCAACGGGGTCCCGACGACCTACCGTATCGACGTGGACGACCTAGCCGAGCCGGGCAAGGGGCGCGACACCTTCAAGATCCAGACGGCGAGCGGCTACAGCGCTGGCGGCGTCCTCACCCAGGGCAACATCCAGATCCACAAGCCGTAGCTCAGGCAACTGAACGCGGCGCCGCCCAGGCTGACTGGTCTGGGTAGCGTCGCACGGTACCGGCGAGTCATTGCAATGCACAGCGTCACCGTTGACCGAGTAGAGGAGTGTACGTTCCATGGCAACAAGACACACGGCGATCTTCCGCGGCTGGCGGCGGCTGGCGCTGCTGGCATTGCTGGTAATCACGACTTTCGGTATATCCGGTCAGCCTGGGGTGAGCGTAGCGGCCGAAGTGATCGTCCCCGCAACCCTCACGGGGGAAATCTTTAGGGGGTTTAACTTTGTTCGCATCGCTCCCCTCACTGAGGCGAGTTGCAACGAGAATGGTGGCACATTCACCTTCAGTACTTCAGGGACTGCGGAAGGTCCGTATCCTGGAGTATTCGAGGAGAGTGGCACGATCACGGTCCGGCCCGGCGTCGCCCAATCGTTGCCCTCCCCCGCTGTAGGCATCGCTTATTTCTCTCAGGTAGACGTCTTCGAAGCTACTTTTACGGTTGACTCCCCATTGGGACGTATCACGGGGACGAAGCGAGCGACTAGCGGGGGATTCCTGTGCGCCAACTTTACGGAACCGGGTGCTGACGGCAGAACCGAATTCGGTGTCGTGCGTCAGTTCTCGACGTTCGACGCCGTATATCAAGCGACGATTCAATCTGCTACAGGAACGTACCAGGATACCGGATCGTCCATTGTTCATTTGGACTATGCGCGATCGTATCGCAGCACACTGCCGATCGGTAGCAATCCTAACAGGGAAAGCTTCACCGAATCGTTCCGTTCTAACCAGGTCCAACCGACGCCTGTAGGCCCGGCGACGTTGACACTTACCCCTAACGCAGCCGTGAACCCGGTCGGCACGAGCCACACCGTCACGGCCACCGCCCTCGACGCGACGGGCCAGCCGGTGGCGGGCGTCAAGGTACGGTTCGCCGTGACGGGCTCGACCACCACGGCGGGCTCCTGCACCACCGATGCGAACGGCCAGTGCGGCTTCACCTACCAGGGGCCGCAGCTGCCCGGGGCCGACCTGATCAGCGCCTGCGCCGACACGAACACCAATAACGCGTGCGACCCGGGCGAGCCGGTGGCCGAGGCGACCAAGGCCTGGGTCCTGCCGCTCTCCACCCCGGGGCAGGTCACCGGCGGCGGGCAGGTCGGCGCCACCAACGGCGAGCGGATCACCTTCGGGTTCAACGCGCAGAGCACCGACAAGGGGCTGAAGGGCGTCTGCACCGTCATCGACCAGGCGACCGACACGCAGATTAAGTGCCTGGACGTGACCGCGCTGGTGCAGACCCCCGCCACCGCGCAGGGCGGCGCCGGCGCCACCTTCTTCGGCAACGCCACAATCAACGGCGTCGCGACCACCTACCGCATCGACGTCAACGACGCGGCCGAGCCGGGTACCGGACGCGACACGTTCGCCATCCAGACCACCGGCGGCTACACCGCCGGGGGCGTCCTGACGCAGGGCAATATCCAGATCCACCGCGCCAAATAGAGGCAGAGGGCACGCACCATCTGCCGCCAGCGCGACCAACGAACGCAGGCCGGGGCGACAACGCCCCGGCCTGCGACGTCTACCATCGCAAAACGCCATCAAGTCACGACAATCCCCTGTGCCGTGACCGGAGGAATGGCGGCAGCGCTGGGGAAACGACCCGCCGCGAAGTTGTCAGGACCGGAGATGGCCGGTTGTGTGTACTGCCGCGACACGTTCCGCGATAGCGGACGGCGGGCTTGACGATAACGCGTCTTTCACAAGGGGGAGTTTCGGGGGCATGGTGGTCGTTCATCGACCGTTTAGGCCACCGCCGCGTAGAGCCGATAGCCGAGGCCGCGGCAGGTCTGGATGTGGTGCGGCACGGTGGAGTTGTCGGCGAGCTTGGCGCGCAGGCGGTTGATGTAGGTCTTCAGGTAGTGGGTATCGCCGAGGTGCGCCGACCCCCAGACCCGCGCCAGCAGGGTCCGGTGCGCGACGATGTGGCCGCGGTCGGCCGCGAGCGCCGCCAGCAGCACGTACTCGGTCGGGGTCAGGTCCAGCAACGCCCCGCCGAGGCGGGCCTCCCGCCGCGCGGCGTCCACGACCAGGCCCGCCTCGGCAGGCGCCACGAGCGGCGGGTCGGGTTCCGGGGCGGCGCGGCGGCCGAGCGCGCGCAGGTGGGCGAGCAGCAGGAGCGGGTGGGCGTCGCGCGGCAGGTAGTGATCCGCCCCCGCGTCGAAGGCGGCCACCTCCGCCGCGTCGTCGGCCCGGCTCCCCAGGGCCAGGAGCGGCGCGCGGTCCGCCCGCGCGCGCAGGCGGCGGCAGGTCGCCAGCGCGCCGGGCGCGGCGAGGTCGAGGATCAGCAGGTCCGGCCGCGCGGTGCCCGGCGCGTCCCCGGGCGCGATCACGACCCGCGCGGCGGGCCAGAGGGTCCGGGCGTGGCAGGCGAGCAAGGCCGCCAGGGGATCGTCGGCGCAGGTGAGCAAAATCTCCATAGCCCCCTATTTCGCGGCGTGCGCGTCATCGGCGCGTGCGGGCGTGGCCGCCGACACGGGGGCCGACCCCCAGCGGTCGCGGTTGAAGCGCGCGGCGAAGAGGCCGACGGCGGCCGGCGTGTCGGCGCAGACGCGGCAGAGCGCGAACTGCCGCGTCTGGTCGTCGGTGGCGAGCATCGCGACCGGGCCGTAGGCGCCACAGGAGTGGCAGGCGGCGGTGATCGTGGTCATAGTCCCCCTCCCTCCAATCGTCGGTGACGATCACCAGGATAGCGGGGATGGCCACGCGCTTCCGTACGCCTCCGACGGAGGGCGAGGCGGGTGATGCCAGGGTGGTACGGGGCCGACGCGAGGCCGGGTCCTGCCCACCGCCCACGCCCATCCCTTCACCGCGCCGGAAACGTAGTATTAGTGGCGGGGGCGCGGTGGCGAGGGGCGCAGCCGTTGAGACCTACACCTCCGGCGATGGGCGTGCGACTCGGCCCAGCCGCGCCCCGTCACATCCTCACGGCAAAGGACGGGACCGATGAGCGAGCCAGCCCCGCGCTCCCGCACCCTCGACGCTGGGGCGGTCGAGGGTGAACGGGACGCTTAAGACCTCTCCTTCGACCTCGGATACTTCCACCGCAAGCACGCCACCACCTCCGGCGCGAGCTGAACTTCGCGCGCTCCGTCGATCAGGGGATCGAACAAGGATGTGCCACGGGAATGGCGGGGCCCCGGCGACTGACGCCGGGGCCCCACGGTGGTCATCCAGTGTTGGGGGTTCAGGGGAGGATCGTGAAGGTGGTCACGGCCACCACCTGGCCCCACTGGTCGATCACCTTCGCTTCCCAGTCGCCGGTGATCAGGTACTGCTCGATGGCTGTCCCGGCGACCGGGAGGGACACCCAGTAGCGCTGTCCCACCTGGTCGCCGCAGGCGATCGGCCCGCCGGGCGTCACCATGCCGGACTGGGGCCCCGCCAGCGGTTCGCGGATGTAGGGGAAACCACCCGGCATGAACAGCTCGAGGGCCGTGGAGGCGGGGTTGACCGCGCCGCAGAGGTCGACGGCGAACAGGACCGCATAGGTGGTGCTGACGGGGAAGCTCGTCGCCCAGGCCGGGTCGGTGGGCGGGTACGGCGTGTCGGGGATGATCCGGGCCGTGCGCACGGTGTAGCCGACCTTCGGCGCGAGCACCCCGCCCACGCCGACGTAAGCGACGCAGTCCGCCTCGCTGCCGAAGGTCGTGCCGTTCTGGCGGGCCCAGTTGGTGTACCCCCCGTCGAGGCAGGGCAGGGCCGCTTGGCGCGCGATGAGTGTGCCCCCGTGAGCGGCGAAGTTGGCGCACTCGCCAGCGTTGGCGAAGGTCACCACCTGGCCATCCCGCAGGCCGAGGTACTGGGCGTAGCCGCCCTGCTGGCAGGCGGCGGCGTTGTCGCCGTTGCCGTTGTCGTTGCCCCCCGCCGCGCTGACCACCCCGGCGGGGGCCAGCAGACCAAGGCATAGCGCGAGGATGGCGAGGAACTGGGCGATGGGCGCGCGCATGGGCTCCTCCGTGCTCCTTGGCCCCACCCCGGCCACGACCGGGACCCGGCCCCGCGGTGCGGGCGGGCACGGGCGCGCCCCGCCACCGGGATGCGCCAGTCGTGATGGGAACTGTTCGTGGTGGAAGCATATTCGCTCCGGCGCGAGGGCGTCAAGCGCCGGGTGGGCAGGCTAACGAACACCGCCGCCCAGCCTGCCCCGCCCAGCGTCCGGCCTCTCGCGCGCGCGTTTTTAGGGCCCGAACCGGACGGGGATCCGCGACGTCTCCGCCCGCAACTCCGCCACCAGTGCCGCCACCTCGGCGCGGCTGCTGGGCGCCGGACCACGATACCCCAGGCACCACAGGAGTTGCCGCTGCTTGCGCGTGGGCAGTCGCTCCTGATCGCGGATAGCCTGCGCTTCGTGATGGGCCTGGGCGTTGCGCTGGTGACGGGCGAGACGTTGCGCGGCACGTTCCTCGGGGGTCCCGGTGGTGCGTCGCCGCGGTCCTCCAACCAGTGTGCCGAGATCGGGCGTTACCCCGGCGGCGCGGTAGCGGGCGAGGAGTGCCGCCGCCTCGGCATAGATCGCTTCGGGATCGGTCGTGCCACTCACGCCACCTCGCCATCGGTCAGGCGTGCCTCGGAATAGCACTTGGCGAGGACGAGCAGGCCGCGCGGGTAGCGCTCACAGAACTCGCCCTCGGTCATGCGCTCGCCGGTCTGCGGGATCGTCACCACGTCGGGGCCCTCGCCGGTCTGCCAGTGGATGCGCCGCACCCCCATGACGCTCGCGCCCCCGTCCCCGGTCTGCGTCTGCTCCAACTTCGCCAGTCGCTGCTGCAAACTCATGTCGTCCTCCTCCAGTCTGTCGTCTCACGCGTCGGCCGAACTCCGCGGTGGTGGCGCATCGCCCCAGTCGGCGTCGAGCGGGTTGACCATGCGCCGATCGGTGTAGGCCTTCAGGGTGGGGTGGTGCGGCCAGCGCCGCGCGTACTCCGCGTACGGCAACCACTCGCGCGTGTCCCACAGGTAGGCATACGAGTAGTCGGGGCCTTCGTAGACCCACACGGCGTTGGGTGCCTGACCG
>DATCMP010000472.1:0-2077 GCA_036563365.1 Thermomicrobiales bacterium | reverse complement strand
TCGCGCAATAGACGACCGCCGCGCGACTCGCGCCCGACGCGATCACGGTCGGGCGTCAACTCGGCGAGGCCCAGGCGGCGACCGGTGATCTCGATGCGGCGCGGGTGACACTCGATGGGCTGGCGGCGCGGGCTCCAGATGATGCCACCGTGCTGGTGGATCTCGCGCATGTCTGCCAGATCATCGGCGATGGTGCGGCGGCGCGGGCGGCGATCGAGCGGGCTGCCGAACTCCAACCGGGCGATCCATCTATCCGGCTGGCGCAGGCCCGGCTCTATGAATCGCAGGGCGAGGTCGCGCTCGCGGCGACGGCCTGCGCCGACCTGGCGCGGCTGGCCCCGACGCCGGGGATCCTCAACAACCTCGCCCGCCTGTATCTGGCGCAAGGGCAATATCGCGAGGCCGATGCGATCTTCCGGCAACTCGGCACCGTCGATCCCGAGGCGGAACTTCTAGCGCGCCACGGGCGGATCTGGTGCCAGCTCAAGCGCGGCGACTGGCGCAGCGCGCTCGAACAGGCGCTCGGTGCCGCACGCGCCGATCGCTATGACCTGACGACTGCACTTCTGGCATATGCGCGGGATCGGCTCTTCACGCGCGTCCCTGCGGAGGAGAGCGCGGCGCGCGAAGCGGCATTGGAGGCGCGCTTCGGGGCGGAACTGCGCGACTATGCCGAGCTGTACGATGCCGACCCGCTGGTACGGTCGCTGGACGATGTGGAGGAGGGCGCGCGTGGCTGATGGGGGGGCGGTAGCGATCGGTGGCGGGGTGGCGAGTGTGCCACCGGCGGCGGGTCCGGCGGTGCGCTGGACGAAGTGTCTCAATTGCGAGGCGTTCGTCTACTACAAGCGGTTGGAGAAGAATCAGAAGGTCTGCCCGGAGTGCAATTACCACTTCCGCCTCTCAGCGAATGAGCGGATCGGCTTCCTGCTCGATCCCGGCTCCTTCACCGAGTTGGGTGCCGAGCTGACGCCGAGTGACCCGCTCGGCTTCGTCGATAGCAAGCCGTATCCGGCGCGGATCGCGGAGTATCGGCGCAAGAGCGGCGCGCGCGAGGCGGCGATCTACGGCACCGGCACCGTCGGCGGTTTCCCACTGGTCATCTGCGCGCTGGACTTTACTTTCCTTGGCGGCAGCATGGGGTCCGTCGTCGGCGAGAAGGTGACCCGCGCCGCAGAACTCGCCGCCGAGACGCGCATACCGCTGCTGATCTGCTCGGCGTCGGGCGGGGCGCGGATGCAGGAGGGGACGATCTCGCTGATGCAGATGGCGAAGACGTCGGCCGCCCTCGCCGTCCTCGCCGAGCGCGGCGTGCCGTACTTCTCGCTCCTCTCCGACCCGACCTATGGCGGTGTGAGTGCGTCGTTCGCCACCCTGGGTGACCTGATCCTGGCGGAGCCGAAGGCACGGATCGGTTTCGCCGGCCCCCAGGTGATCGAGCAGACGATTCGCCAGAAATTGCCCGCCGATTTCCAGACGGCCGAGTTCCTGATGGAGAAGGGCCAGATCGATCTCGTCGTGCCGCGCGCCGAGCTCCCGGCGATGATCGCGAAGCTGCTGCGGTATCACACGCGGGAAGAGTCGGCGGCCGGTAATACCCCGAAGGGCATGAATCGGCAGTCGGCAGTCGGCACATCGACGATGATGGGGACCGGAGCGTCATCAACGCTGAGTGCGTGGGAGTCGGTGCAGCTGGCGCGACAAGCGGAGCGCCCAAACGTGTTGGAGTATATCGAGGCGATCTTCGATGACTTCACCGAGTTGCATGGCGACCGGACCTTGCGCGATGACCCCGCGATCGTCGGCGGGCTGGCCCTGCTCGGCGGTCGCCCGGTGATGGTGATCGGACAGCAGAAGGGTCGTGGCACGCGCGAGAATATCGCCCGCAATTTCGGGATGCCGCACCCGGAAGGGTATCGTAAGGCGCTGCGACTGATGCAATACGCCGGGCGGCTCGGCTTGCCGCTCCTGACGCTGATCGACACGCCCGGTGCCTATCCGGGGATCGCCGCCGAGGAGCGAAATCAGAGCGAGGCGATCGCCCGCAACTTGCTGACGATGGCCCGCCTGCCGATCC
>DATCMP010000458.1:0-5593 GCA_036563365.1 Thermomicrobiales bacterium | reverse complement strand
GGCGGTCGGCGGCACCGCGGTGTTTGTTGGGGCGACCGTCGCCGTCGGCGGTACTGCGGTGGCTGTTGGCGGTGCGGTGGTAGCGGTCGGGGGTACGGTGGCCGTCGGCGCGACCGTCGCGGTTGGTGGCACCGGGGTGGGGGCCGTGCCGCCGCAGGCTGCGAGCATCGCGGCCAGGCCAACGGCCAGGATAAACTTACCGATTCGGATCATCCTTCTCCTCCAACATCCAAAAACACCACACGGCGAGACGAACAGGTCGCCATCTACTACGAACGACAGGCGCAAAAGCTCACACCATTAGACGGAGCTCCCCCTTTAGCTCCGCCGCGCCCGTAATGGATAACAATCGGGATAGCGTAGCGGATATGCCCTGCGGAATCCAGCACTATTCCCGTACCGGTACTAGTGGACTATTTACGGCAACAGCAGAAAGGGGGTCTGGGATACAAAGGTGTATCCCGGACCCCCTTCGCCAGTTCGAACATCACCGATGTGTGGTTATGCGTGACTCCGGCGACCACGCCCGCTTGCGGTGGCGGCGAGGTCGGGGAGGTCGCTCGACTCCTCAACAACAGGCGTCTCCTGGTGGCGCGCGGCATGGGCGGTAAGCCGCCGATCGAGCTCCACGATTTCATCAGGAGTGAGCCGCCCGAGGTCATCTTTGCCATTACAGTAATGCCGTGCGGCGGTGACCAACTGGGCACGGCTGAAACCGAGCTCCGTGGCCTTCGCCAATAACTCGTCCAACGAGGGGCCAACGGCGGGTACGATGGTGAGCGCCGGGGGGGCGGCGATCGTTTCGGGCTCGGTCGCGGGGGCGGCGGTGTGGACCGGCAAGGTCGAGGCACCGCCCATCGAGCCATCGGTGAGGCGCGCGAGCACGGTCGAGAAGGTCGGATCGCGCAGTTCGAGGCCGATCGGGAAGACCGAGCTATTGCTCTTGACGACACGGAAGATTCGCACCGCGTTCAGCCCTTCGAGGCGCAGCGTCGCTTCCATCATCACATCCACGAAATACTCGAGGCCGCCGGTCGTCAGCGGCAGGACGCGCCCGAGTTCGTTCTCTTCGCGGTCCTCTTTCCCCTTCGCCCCGATCTGGTCGATGATCACCACGCAGGAACCACTATCGACGCACAGGCGGCGCAGGACTTCCTGCAAAACCATCTGGTCTGAAGCCAGTTCATCGGCACTCGGCTGCGCGGTGGGATCGCCGGTTCGCTCGCGCACCGCCAGGAGGGTGTCGCGATGCTTACGCCCGAAATACATCGCCCAGCTATCGAGGGCATAACAGCCGTAACCTTGCTCGCGCCCCTCGCCGTCGAGCGCCCAATCGATGAAATCGGGCAATTCGTCCGGCTGCCGAATTTCGAGCGCATCGAACTTCGACCCGTCGCTGCCCGGGAGCAAACGCCCCTTGCGCTCGACATCGAAGTAGCAAAGCCGCCCCAAACCGGCATCCGCCATGCTGGCGGCGAAGTGGCTCTTGCCGGTGCCGGCCGCGCCGCGCACGGCCAGGACGAGCCGCTGCTGTCGCGGTCGTCGCGATAGAGGATTGACCCGCGACCCACCCGTTGTATTCATCGTCGTCAGCGCCCCTTTCGCTACGTGCATTGCATCACACCGAAGGCTATCGCAAAAGTGTCATCGCTCGCTGCTGCGCCTAGCGTACCACAATTAGAACATATTTTCTACTATTTCCCGAGGGCAATTCGGAGCAAAACGGGCAGTCCGCCTCTGTGAAAGAGGCGGGCCACAGCGAGGAAAAATTGGGAGGGCAGGGTTCGTTAGGGGATCCAGCCTTTATCACGCACGATCTGATTGCCGAGGAGCCCGAGCAGGACGTTGAACGGTGCGGCGTTCTCGGGGTGATATTCGTAGCGGGCGCGTTCGAAATACTGCACCGTATACGACTTGCCGTCCTCGGGGTTGATCTCGGTGAACTCTTCGGTGATCGGTAGGCCACTGACGAACAGCCCGCCGTGACTGACCCAATAGTCGCGGAACGGCCCGCTGAGGTTGTGCCCGGACGACGCGAAGTAGGCCGCGCCCTCCTTCGGCGGTGCGGGCGGATCGGGGCGGTGGAAGTCGCGCCCGAGTAGGCCGAGCAAGACCTGATATTGCGGGTCGCTATTCTCGGGGTGGTGTTCGAAACGGGCACGCTCGAAATACTGCACCGTATAGAGTTTGTTATCGTAGGGGCTACGCTCCTGAAATTCGCGCGTGCGGGGTAGGCCGAACTGCGCCAGTCCGCCGTATTGCTGCCAGTAGCGCAGGAACGCGCCCTGCACCACCTGACCGGTCTCGGGGAAATAGTGCTGCGTGGCGGTGTTCGGCACCGGGGCGACGCGCGTAGCGGGGGTAACCAGTTTCTCGATCGCGGCCCACGCCCCGCCGTCCTCTTGCCCGAGTCGCCAGGTGGCGAACCCGGCCAGGCCGAGATCGGTCATGATCGCCAGCTTCGCGGCGATGCTGCGCTCATCCTCGAACCACGCCTCGTGCGCTTCGCCAGCCTCATCGGTGTAACGGACCCAGTTCGCCTCATCGACGGCGCTATAGCCGCTCGTTGCGCCGGGCTTCTTGGCGAGGGTGGGGCCATCGGCCATCCGCAGGGCTCGCGCCGGTGGGCCTTTGGTGGTGTTCCAATCCATCCCGTAGAGCGGGATCCCGAGCAGGGTCTTATCGACGCCGAAGTGGCTCGCGCCGAACTTGGCGACGGAGCGGACCCAGCCGGTCGGGGCGATCGCGCCGGGCGTCTTGCCGTTCTGATAATGGAAGTCGTAGGCCATCAGGACGACGAGATCGACGTGCGGGGCGAGAGCGGCGTAGTCGTAGACACCGCCCCAGCCGGTCTTGGTATCGCTCGCCTTGGCGGCGACGGCCATCGTGGTCAGCTTGCCCACCGGTTGCAGGCGCGCGTGCAGGCGGCGCATGAAGTCTGCGAGCAGCGCGCGGTCTGTTGGATTCAACCCCTCGAAATCGATCTGAATCCCGTCGTAATTCTTGGTGGTCACCAGCGTGACGAGCGCGGCGACGAGACGATCCTGCTTCTCCGGGGTGTCGATCAGCGCGTGGAAGGCGTCGTATTGGGCATTGGTGCTGATCATCGGCAGGATCTTGATCCCGCGCGCCCGCAAGAAGGCGGTCGTTTCGGCTTGTTCGTTGCGCGTGTCGATCGTCCCATCGGCCTTGAGGCTGTAATAGTAGGGCGACACATGGGTCAGGTTCGCGGCATTGGCCTTGAGGCTGGCGAGCGAGTCGGGATTATAGGTGACGTAATAGCCCCACCTGATCGTGCCCGCCGCGCTCGCCGACGGCATACCGTCCGGTGATGGCACCAACGGCGCGGCGGCGGCAATGACGAGCAGAATCAACAGGAGACGGAAGGCGCGCGAGCGCATAGAGGCTCCTTGGCATAAAGACAACGTTCTTGCCTGGTGGAACGCAGAGCAGGATCGCTGGTTGCGCCACGGCACTGTGGTGATGATACGCGGGAGCGCGCCTGACACAGAAGTCACCTCCTCAAGTAGTCGATCGCCATTAGCGGGGCTTCCCCCACCTATAGATCGAACCCGGCGAAGGTAACGATTCGTGCCAGACGTCCTGGGATAACAACGGGCCGGATGAAGCCAACCCGGCCCGTTGCGAGAAATCATCGGCGAGAACTGTGGTTACGCGAGTTGCCCTTCGCCCCAGGTCCAGCGCGAGTTCGCGTAGAAGTTCCACGCGGTAGCGACCATGATCCCCGCGAGATTGGCGGGAGCATAGTGGATACCCGCAGCGAAGAGGAGATTGAGGACCGCGAGGTTGATCACCATCCCCACCAAGGAGACGGCGACAAACTGGATCACACGACGGGTTTGGATACCGGTCGCGCGGAAGGTCCAGAAGTTGTTCCAGAGAAAGTTGTTGAGGATCGCCAGCGAGATCGCGATCAACGACGAGCGTGAAAGCGGGAATCCGAACTCGTCATGCAGCAGATACAACGCCAGCATATTGATGACGACACCGCTGCCGCCGACGAGTCCGAAGCGGATAAAGCGGGCTATCTCGGGTGGGATCAGGCTCAACAGCGGAGCAATCAGGCGATACCCGGCGTTCGCGCGCCAGCCCTCGGGACGAATTGATTCCATGCACTCCTGCTTTCAGTCGGTCAACGTGGCGGGACTTATGCGACGCTGAAGCACCCAGCGCTCGGCCCAGCGAAGCCACGCCGGCGCGAGAATTAGAACGGGTGAGGCGAGAGAAAGGTTCCCGCCGACACCGAGGGCAGAGAATTGTCTTAGTAGACCAGAAGGGATAGGGTTCTGCAATAGGACCATAGCGCCGAATCTAGGCTATTCGAGGGGTGGCTTCAACCGTTCACCGTCCTCAGCAACGGCTTACGCAGAGGTATTGCGCGCCAGCCATTGCCCACCACGCAGCGCGCAATATCCACCTGGGACAAAGAAGGCATGGGGCGGACAAGGATCACCCCGGCAAATCGATGACGAGGTACTGTTGCTCGACCGTCACCGGGTAGGTTTCGGCGATGTACGGGCCGGGTTCGAGTCCCGGAGCCGGGGCATCGCGATCGAGCACCGCCGCGGGCGCAATCGTCACGTCGTACTGGCGGACACGGACACGCGCGGGATCGAACCACGATTGCCCGGTGCGAATATCAAACTCCCAGCTATGCCAGGGGCATTTCAGGATCTCGCCCTTACGGCTGTATTCGTATTCACCCGGTCCCGTAGACTGGATGAAACCGCTCTGCTTGCCCAGGCAGAGCGGCCCCCCCTGATGTGGGCAGCGATTACGCAGGGCGAAAAACTCGCCCCCGAGGTTATAGACCCCGATCGAGCGCCCCGCGATTTCCACGATTTTGCGCTCACCGGGCGGAATCTCCCCCACCGCCGCGACGACATGCTTCGGCATCGATCCTCCGGGTTGAGTATTGAGTCCGTAGTCCGTAGTTGCAAGACGGCACAGTGCGGGCAATTATGCCAGCAATAAACCGCCACCACGGACTACGGACTACAGACTACGGACCTAGAACCTATAGAGCGCCCGCGCGTTATCGGCCATGATCCGCCGTTCCAGGGCAGGATCGAGGCGTACGGGGAACGCTTGATCGGGCGCGTCGAAGTCCCAATGGGGATAATCGGTGGCGAAGATCAGATGATCCGACATCCCCAGCTCCTCGAGGAGATCGTGGAAATGCGCGGGCTTGGTCGGCTCCTCCATCGGCTGCGTCGTGATCCAGAAATGCTCACGGATGTACTCGGAAGGCAGGCGCTTGAGGTGCGGCGTCTCCGCGCGCAGGCGGCGGAAAGCCGCGTCGAGCCGCCACATGAGCGGCGGCAACCAGGCGAAGCCGCCCTCGATCAGGACGATCTTCAACGTCGGGAAGCGTTCGAAGACACCCTCGCAGACTAGGCTGATGACCTGCGATTGGAACGCCTGCGACATCCCGGCGTGATCCTCGATGTAATACGACGGTCGTCCCGCGCCGGTGAAACCGTAGCCGCCACTCCCGCCGAAGTGGATACCGATCGGCAGATCGTTCCGCACCGCCGCCTCATAGAGCGGCCAGTATTTGCGCCGGCCGAGC
>DATCMP010000351.1:0-16840 GCA_036563365.1 Thermomicrobiales bacterium | reverse complement strand
CGCTCGGGCTTTCCGCCTCGGCGATCGCCGGTGCGTTGGCGGCGTGTGGCGGTACTTCTACCGCGACCGTGCCAGCAACGACCGGTGCTGCGTCGAGCGCGCCTTCAGCGGCCCCCTCGACCGCCCCGGCAGGCGGCGCGGCGTCGGCAGGCGCAACGCGCACGGCGGGCGCGGCCGGTGCTTCCCCGGCGGCGAGTGGCGGCGGTGTCGCGGCTCCGCAGACCGGTGGCCCGACGAAGCGCGGCGGCGGCGGCGCGCTGAAGATCTTGCAGTGGCAAGCGCCGACCGTGATGAACATCCACTTCTCCTCCGGTACGAAGGATGATCTGGTCTGCCGGATCGTCTACGAGCCGCTGGTGACGTTGGACAGCGATGCCAACTACATCCCCGTCCTGGCAGCCGAGATCCCGACCAAGGAAAACGGTGGTTTGGCGGCGGATGGCAAGAGCGTCACCTACAAGCTGAAGCGCGACGTGAAGTGGAGCGACGGCAAGCCGTTCACCGCCGATGACGTGATCTTCACCTGGCAGTATGTCACCGACAAGGCGACCGCCTCGACCAACATCGCCAACTTCTCGACGATCACCACGATCGACAAGATTGATGACTACACCGTCAAGGTTAATTTCAAGGATGTCACGCCGGGCTGGTACATCTCGTTCGGCGGTACCGACGGTTGCATCATCCCGAAGCACATCTTCGAGGCCGATAAGGGCGCGAACGCCAAGAACTCGCCGAACAACCTCAAGCCGGTCGGCACCGGCCCCTACAAGGTGACCGAGTTCAAGCCGGGCGACGCGGTGCTCTTCGCGATTAACGAGAACTATCGCGAGCCGAATAAGCCGTTCTTCGATACGGTGCAGGTTAAGGGTGGCGGCGATGCGCCTTCCGCGGCCCGCGCCGTCCTGCAAACCGGCGACTACGACTACGCCTGGAACCTCCAGGTGGAAGACACGATCCTGCAGAGCCTCTCGCAGGGGAGCAAGGCCACGGTGGCCTTCGAGGGCGGCGGCGGGATCGAGCGTTTGCTCGTCAACTTCACCGACCCGAACAAGGAGACCGACGGCGAGCGTTCGTCGCTGAAGAATCCGCACCCGTTCCAGACCGATCTGAAGGTGCGCCAGGCCTATTCGCTCCTCAGCGACCGCGACTCGATCATCAAGGCGATCTACGGGCGCACCGGCGAGGCCGCCAGTAATGTCCTCTACGATCCGCCGCAGGTGAAGTCGCCGAACACCAAGGCCGAGTTCAGCCCCGAGAAGGCGAACGCCCTGCTCGACGAGGCCGGCTGGAAGAAGGGTGGCGACGGCATCCGCGAGAAGGGCGGCGTCAAGATGTCGATCAGCCTGCTGACGACGGTGAACGGCGTGCGCCAGAAGACGCAGCAGATCCTGAAAGATGCGTACGAGAAGGGCGGCATCAAGACGGAATTGCGCTCGGTCGATTCCGGCGTTTTCTTCTCCTCGGATACCGGCAACCCGGACACCTCGGCGCACTTCTACGCCGACCTGGAGATGTACACCAACTACAACGTCCTGCCCGATCCCCAGGAATATATGGCCGGGTTCACCGGCGGCGATCAGATCCCGCAGAAGGCGAACCAGTGGTCCGGGACCAACTACACCCGCTGGTCGAGCCCGGAGTTCGACGCGCTCTACAACCAGGCCAAGACCGAGTTGGACGTGCAGAAGCGCAACCAACTCTTCATCCAGATGAATGACATGGTGGTTAACCAGTATGTCCACATTCCGCTGGTGAATCGCAAGACGGTCTTCGCCTACAACAAGGCGATCCAGAACATCAATTACACCCTCTGGGATGTGCAGTACTGGAATATCGCCAATTGGACCAAGGGGTAATCCCCCGCAGTTCGGCTGATCGCACCGCAACGGCCCCGCTCTCTCAATGAGAGCGGGGCCGTTTTGCTCTGCCCTGTACTGCTTGCTCCAGGGAATGGACCGCCCGCCGTTGTCGGCACTACGTCCCTTGCGCTCTTCATCGGTACTGTCAAAACGACATGCGACGCTACATAAGACCACCCTCACGACGCGCCTTTCATGAAGAATGTCTGGTAAGTGAGTGGCAATGCAGGCCGAGGTAGCGATCGAGCAAGATGCGAGCCTGGTGGTAGTTGGCTAGACCGGGGTATTGTTCGGTGCAATGGCCTGCCTCGGCGATCCGTTGCAACTCGGCCTGCCCTGGCACAATATGCACCCGATCTTCCGGGTGGATTACGAGCGGTATGGGCTGTTCAACGTGTACTATCTGCCCACGAATCTCTGCTATCAGTTCGTCGCCTACGACCTGTTCAACGAGAACCGTTGGCAGGGGAGCGGCATCCTCTGGATGAGCCCGTTCTTGCTCGGTGCGCTGTATACGCTCTGACGCTGATCTGCTCTTGACGCCGCTGATCGTGCTGACCGCGATGGGCGTGCGGCGGTGGCCGCTGTGGCTGCTCGGTCTCCTGCTGGCGATCGGGGTCGGCACCTATGCGGCGGGCCCCTGACTGTCGTGGGTGACGTTGGGGATATGAGCGACACAGCGTCGCCGGTGGCGACGCGCGGTGCCGACGAGTGGTATGGTGAACCCCGATGCGTGGTGGTGTCGGGCGTTATCGGGGTGCGACCTCATCCGTGCCGGTGAAACTTTCCCTCACAGGGCGCGTATATTCTTGATAAGAACGATACGAGAGCGTTGCTGGCGTTGGCCGGGGATGGTAGCTCTCGGAGGAATATGGCGATGAGCTGGCCTGCTGATACATTAACGGGGGTCTACCTCTTCCTCTTCGCTTTCGGGTTGATCTTCAGCGTTGCCTCGCTACTATTGAATACCCTGGGCGGACACTTTCACCTCCCCGGTGCCACCCATGTGGGTCATGCGGGCCATCTGGGGGCGCACGATCACGGCGGCCATGCCCATGTCGGCGATCTGTTGCATGGCAACGGCGCGGCGGGCCATAACGCCGGACATCTCCCCGCTGGGCCGCAGAGCCTCCCCGCCGCGCCCGGTCCACTCAATCTCAGCACGATCATGATCTTCGTGACGTGGTTCGGCGCCACCGGTTACCTCTTACGCTCCTACCAAATCCTCGCGCTGACCAGCATCATCGTCGCGACGGTGGTGGGGCTGCTCGGTGCGGCATTGGCTTGGGTCTTCCTGGCGAAGATC
Source organism: Thermomicrobiales bacterium (assembly GCA_036563365.1). Taxonomy (GTDB): domain Bacteria; phylum Chloroflexota; class Chloroflexia; order Thermomicrobiales; family CADCWN01; genus CADCWN01. The sequence goes on along the minus strand of DATCMP010000351.1, from coordinate 13,672 downwards.
TTGTGGCGCGGGCAGACGCAGTTGGACCCGTACAACTACCGGATCGAGGGCACGGTCGCGCGGGTATCCGCGCCGATCCGGCCCGGTGGCACGGGCGAAATCATCTACATGCTCGACGGCAAACGCCGTGTCGATGGTGCACGGGCCGATGGGCGAGAGCCGATCGTCACCGGGACCGATGTCGCGATCGTGCGTTTCGAGAATGGTCTAGCCTACGTGACCCCGCTACTCGCGTCGGAGGAAAACGAGTTCCTGGCGCTGGAGTCAGAGACGGCGATGCCGACTGCGAAGGGGCGCACGGTGGCGCGGGAGGAACAGCATGAGCTGGCCGAGTGATTGGACCGGGCTCTACCTTTTCCTCTTCGCCTTCGGGTTGATCTTCACCGTCGCTTCGCTCTTCCTGAATGTCGGCGATGACCTGCCCGATCTCGATATCGGCGGCGATGCGACGGACGGTAGCCACGCGAACGGGCCGTCGCCGTTGAGCCTCAGCACGATCATGATCTTCCTGACCTGGTTCGGGGCGACCGGCTATATCGCCCGCGCCTGGGGTGGGGTAGTCGCCCCGCTGTCGCTCGTCTTGGCGGCGGCGATCGGCTTCGTAGGCGCGGCATTGGTCTACCTGTTCCTGGCGCGCGTGCTGTGGCGCGGCCAAACGGCGCTCGATCCGGGTGACTACGAGCTGCGGGGGACACTCGCGCGGGTGTCGTCAGCGATCCGCGCCGGGGGAACGGGGGAGATTGTGTATTCGCTCGATGGCAAACAGCGAGTGGACGGTGCGCGTAGTATAGAGAGCACGGAATTGCCGGTCGGCGCGGAAGTGGCGATCGTACGGTACGAAGGGGGGCTGGCGTATGTCGCTCCGCTCGATTGGGCGGCGAACGGGGGAGCTTTCCTCGGAGATCCGGTCGAGGAATTGTCGATGCCGCCGCCGGGTGGGCGGAGCTAGGGAACCATAGCCGTGTGATGGCCCGGCACGGGTCGCCAGAAAGGGAACAGGCAGGTACATGGGACCATTTATCGTCGCAGGATTGGCCGTCGTTGCCCTGCTGATCGTGATCAGCACCTTCATCAGCATGTTCCGTAAGGTTCCGCCGAACCAGGCGTTGATCATCTATGGCTTCGGAGGCACGCGGATCGTCCAGGGTGGTGGCGCGTTGGTCGTGCCGTTGGTCCAGAGCGCGCGCGAATTATCATTGGAGTTGATGAGCTTCGATGTCGCCCCGACCCAGGATCTCTACACCAATCAGGGGGTCGCGGTGAATGTCGAGGCGGTCGCGCAGATCAAGGTCAAGAGCAACCCGGACAGTATCCGAACCGCCGCCGAGCAATTCCTGTCGAAGCCGCAGCAGGAGCGCGAGAACCTGATCCGGCTGGTGATGGAGGGTCATCTGCGCGGTATCGTCGGTCAGTTGACCGTCGAGTCGCTGGTCAAAGAGCCGGAGATGGTTTCCGACCGTGTGCGCTCGAACGTGGCGGGCGACACCGACAAGATGGGGCTCGAAGTTGTCTCCTTCACCATCCGCGAGGTGCGCGACAAGAGCGAGTACATCGCGAACATGGGCAAGCCGGATATCGCGTTGATTCGGCGACAGGCCGACATCGCCGCCGCCGAGGCCGATCGCGATACCGCGATCAAGCGTGCCCAGGCGATGCGCGAGGCCGCGATCGCGCAGGCCGGTGCCGACCAGGAACGGGTGATCGCGCAGACCGCTTCCCAGGCGAAGCAGGCCGAGGCGGTTCGTGACCTCGACCTCAAGCGCGCGGAATACCAATCCGCCGTCCAGGCGCAGCAGGCGACGACCGACAAAGCTTATGAGATCCAGGCCAACATCGCGCAGCAGCGTGTCGTCGCCGAGCAGGTTCGTATCCAGCAGGTCGAGAAGGAACAGCAGGTCAAGCTGCAAGAGACCGAGATCCTGCGCCGCGAGAAGGAACTGATCGCGACCGTCCTCCGGGGTGCCGAGATCGAGCGCCAGCGGATCGAGACCCTTGCTGCCGCCGAGAGCCAGCGCCTCACCCTGGAAGCGCAAGGGCGCGCCTCGGCCGAGAAGGCCCGCGGCTTCGCCGAGGCCGAGATCGCCCAGGCCCGTGGTACCGCCGACGCCGAGGTGATTCGGAAGCGCGGTACCGCCGAGGCCGAGATCATCCTGGCGAAGGGGAACGCGGAAGCCGAAGCGATGCAGGTGAAGGCCAGCGCCTACAGCGGGTACGGTCAGGCGGCTATCCTCGACCGGTTGCTGAGCGAGATGCCGGAGTTGGCTCGCGCGATGAGCGAGCCCCTCTCTAAGGTGGACAAGATCACGATCGTCTCGACCGGTGACGGTAATGGCAGCGGCGGGATCGGCTCGGCGGCGCTGATGAACGACGTGACGAGGATGGTCGCGCAGGCTCCGGCGCTCTTCGAGGGTTTGACCGGGATGAAGCTGGGCGATCTGCTGAGCGCGGTCCCAGCGATCGGCGAGGCAATCGCGCAGTCGCAGAAGAATGGCAACAACGGCAGTAATGGTGCCAATGGCACCCACAACTCGTACGACACCGAGGTACTGGCAGGGCCACGGCGGATCGATGCGCCGCTCATATCGGATACCGATGGCCGCACCGAGTCGTAAGCCATCGGCACCCGGCTAGTGTGACACCATATTCCGGCCCCTCCCTCCGCTTCAGGAGGGAGGGGCTTTTGGCGTCGGCGATGGGGACGGAATTTCACCGCGGAGACGTAGCGGTCCTGCGGAGGGGAGTCGCGTTGAATCGCAGGGCGTACGGAGCGTACAAAGAGGGTCGAGAGAGGAGCGGGTGAGTGGGCGGTTTGCTTCGGCTGGGGAGGCGGGAGTAGAGGGTGGGGCATTATCCACAGGGCTTATCCGTGGCGTGATACCGTTAGGTACCGCTCGGTGGTATGTTCGATCGGCGGCCTACGACCGCAGCATGGCGTAATAGTTGATTGCTATTTATAGTAGTATATAAACTATATTGAGTAATAGAAGGGTGGACGGCGATGACGGCTGGTACGAGAACGAAAAGGATCGGATATTGGTAGGGTGGGTATGGGAGGAGGGGACGGTCGGCAGTCGCCAGTCGGCGGTAGCGGCTCGCTATCAACGCAGTTGCTCAATACCATCGCCTGACCACGAACGACTATCGATTGCCAACCGGAGGAACAATGCCAAGGGCAGGGATAAGCCGGGCGACGGTGGTCGCGGCGGCGGCGGCGATGGCCGATACGGATGGCCTGGAGTCGGTGACGTTCGCCCGGCTTGCCGCGCAGTTCGGGGTACGCCCGCCGTCGCTCTACAACCATGTCGCCGGGGCGGAGGGGTTACGCCGTGAGCTGGCGCTCCTGGGCTTGCGCGAGTTGATCGCCGATTTGACGCGGGCGACGATCGGGCGTGCGGGCGCGGCGGCGGTGCTGGCGCTCGCGGAGGCGTACCGTACCTTCGCGCGGCGTCGCCCGGGCCTCTATGACGCCGCGCTCCTGCACCCGCCCCAGGCTGGGGATACGGAGATGGAGGCGTTGAGCGCGCAGATGTTGGAGATCGTCGTGGCCGCCCTCGCGGCCTACGATCTACGCGGCGATGACGCCATCCATGCTGTGCGCGGCCTCCGGAGCTTGCTGCACGGCTTCGTCACGCTTGAAACGGGCGACGGCTTCGGTATCCCGCTCGATCTGGACGAGAGTTTCCGGCGTCTCGTGGCGACCTATGTGGCAGGCTTGGGGTAAAGGCGGTTGTTTCGAGGTGAGAAGGTGGCAGGCGCCAATACCCACGCCTGCGTGAGTTGCTGCGCGCAACGTCCGTGGGGTGAGGTGCCAACGGGTGCCGTAAACGGAACACCTTTGCTGCCTGATCGGCGGCCCCACTACCACTGGTGATACCGGATGAGATGCGCGGCCCCGGCGGTGTGCCAGTGCCGCGCGCTACGTGTCTGTGAGGGCGGTCTTTGACTCTCGCTAGCGGCAATTATTGTCCTTGCAACGCCGCCTGCAACTCCTGGCGGATCTGCTCGCCGCCGCGACTTTGCCAATCTTTGATGTAGGTATCCAGCGCGGTCAATGGTTCGCGCCCGGTGATGATCGCCGTGGTGCGGTCGATGCCGAGGCGACTCAATTCGAGCGATTTGCTGGCGCTCGTCGGCGAGAAGACCGTCAGCGCCGGATTGTCGATGCCGAGCGCGGCGATGTCGCGCGCCGCATTTTGCATGTAGGTGGCATCGCCGGGGTCGCTCGGGAAATAGAAGACGCGCGGCGGCGTGACGACGGTGCCGAGTTCGTTGATCTCGGCACGACCGCGATCGTTGAGGATCCGCGTGCCATCGGGTTGGAGGGTGTGGTGGGCTCCTTCGACGCCGAAGGTGAGGAAATTGTATTCCTCGCTGCCGAATGGCGCGCTGAAATAATCGAGGACGCGCAAGAGCTCCTTGACCCGCTCGGGGTCTCTGCCCAGCTTGGCCGGGATCGCCGCGATACTGCCGAAACCGGTGCCGTTGTAGGTGACGCCCTTGCCCCCATCGAAGCCAGGCGGCACGAGCGCGCCGACATTCGCCGCCGGGTTGACTCGCTTCGCCTCGGACCGGGTGCGGATATCGCCGTTCAGCTGGGTGAGCTGGTCGGCATAGCCGCCGATCTTGCCGCCGATCAACGCGGTGGTCGCCTGCGAGCGATTCATCGTCGCGGCATCGGGGTGGTACACGCCGGCATCGTAGAGCCGCCGCGCGAAGGCGAGCGCCTGACGATATTCCGGGGTCTCGATCGCATTGGTGAGGGTGCCATCGGCGTTCTTGCGCCAGCCGTTCGGCACGCGGAACATCCCCTGGATAAAGCCGAGGCTCCAATCGCCGCCCTGCGCGCTGAGGCCCCAGGTATCGGGTTTGCCATTGCCGTCGGGGTCGCCCTTCGTCATCGCCGCCGCGAGCGCGAGGAACTCATCGGCGTTCTTCGGCTGCGCTGGGCCGACCTTTTCCGCCCAGTCCTGCCGGTAGAGGAACGCCTGGCCGAACGGCAGGCCGAGGCGAGGCACGCCGAAGAGCTTGCCGCGCAACGCGGCGTTCTTCCAGGTCGCGGCGGGGTATTGGGCGAGGTTACGATACGTCCTGAGGGCGTCGCCGCTGAGGAAGGGGGTCAGGTCGGTGAAGACACCTTCTTGCACGGCGCGATACTGATCGGGCGAGGTCAGCGGCGAGATCAGGAGGAGATCGGGGAGATCGCCCGCGGCGATCAGCGTCGTGACCTTCTCGGTGAATTGCGGCAGCGGCACGAGGGTGAAATTCATCGTCGAGCCGAGGCGCTTCTCCAATTCCTGCCACCAGGCATTCTGCGCGCGGGGCGTTGGCGGTGGCTGTTGCGAGGCTTTGGTGATGGCGATCGTCGCGCCACGCCCAGGAATCTCCGCGACCGACCTGAACGGCGGTGGTGGCGTCAGGTAGGCATCGGGGACACCGGGCGCGGGGGATGGTAGCTTGCCGCTCGTGCCCGGTGTGGCCGCGGCGCGCGTGGCGGAAGCGGTCGCCCCGATCGCCCGGGTCGCGGTTGCCGTGGAACGCACGACGGTCGCTGCGGCCCCCGGAGTGGTTGTCGTGCCGCTCGCTGTATTGGTCGCCCTCGCCGTGGCCGCCGACGCGGTTGTCGGTGCTACCGTCGCGCCGGTTGTCGCGCCAGTCGTTGGGGCGATGGGTGGGGTGGTCGCGCTGGCCCCGCCGCAAGCGGCGAGTAACCCGGCAACCGACGCCCCGCCTGCGCCGACTGCCAGCGCGCGGAGGAAGTCGCGTCGGCACAGGCGTCGGGTATCCCCAGGCGAGACAGCGACGCTCCGTGACTTCAAGAGACTCATAAACAACCTTTCCTGTCGATTAGCGTTCAGCTTCGTGTATGGTTGACACTACTGCCATCGCTTATGGTATGAAGGAGCCGGTCGGTTGTCAAGCGGAGACTAGGGTGCCAGCAGTGCCTATGCGTGAGTGACGTATTGACGAAGTTCAATATATGCGCTATCATCCATGCTATGAAAACCGCGATGCGTCCGACAATCGAAGCCATCAACGCCAAACGGGATGGATGTTGTGGTGCCGTTGTCTCGCCGGTCTTGAGCGAGTCAACCGTGTCCTTGGGGGCGCGGCGATTCAAGGCGCTGGCCGATCCGACCCGATTGACGATCCTGGCGACTTTGGTCGCGAACCCTGCGCCAGTCTGTGCCTGCGACCTGGGCGACGACGTCGATCTGGAGCAGCCGACGGTAGCGCACCATTTAAAGGTGCTGCGGAATACCGGCCTGATCGTGGCCGAACGGCGCGGGAAGTGGGCGTATTATCGCCTGCACGATGATGCTGCGGCGTGGGTCCGGACGACGTTGGCCGGTTTGCTGGGCTGAATCTGCCGTTGTGCCTTCAATGTAGGGGAAGGCGTGCATGACCAAGGTCACCGTGCGGGCAGCGAGGCTGGAAGATGCGGCGGCAATTGCGGCAATCTACAACCAGGGGATTCGCGGTCGCGGGGCCACGTTCGAGACGGAGGAGCGCACACCGGAAGAGCGGGCGCGCTGGCTCGCCGCCCACGAGGCGCAGCACACCTGCCTTGTCGCCACGGTGCTAGCGATGGGCGATGAGCGGATTATCGGCTGGGCTTCGACCAGCGCGTATCGTTCGCGTGACTGCTACCGCGGGATCGCCGAGTTTTCTGTCTATGTCGATCAGGCTTGGCGCGGCAAGGGCGTTGGGAAGGCGTTGCTCGGGGCGCTCGTACCAGCCGCTGAAGCTGCTGGACTTTGGAAACTGGTTTCGCGGATCTTCCTGGAGAACGTCAGCAGTCGCGCCCTCTGTGCCGGTGCTGGATTCCGCGAGGTTGGCATCTACGAACGGCACGCACAACTCGATGGCGAGTGGAAGGACTGTGTGATCGTGGAGCGACTCTTGCCTGCCGCGCTGTCGGACACCGCCCGGCCTTGAATCCGCCTCTTTTTTGGGCGCATGTATTGAAATACATCAATACGTTCGAGGCGATCAGATAGGGCGGATGGGAGCGGTTCAGGCGCTATCTTCGGCGGGTTGCCAGACCGAGCGGGTAGTGATCAAGTGTGACGTTGGGTGGACGAAGCGGGGGGACGCAGATGAACGATCGGGAAACCCAGGCGAGCGCGGCGGGCGGGGATTGCGGTTGTGGCGATAGCTGCTGCGGCTCCGAGACGCTGGTTGCGGAGGTGCGCGCGGAAACAGGCTGTTGCGAGAGCGATTGCTGTGGTGACAGCAGGGTGACGGGTGCGTTGACGGAGACGATCGCGACCCTGACGCCGCCGAGGAACACCCTGCCGATCGCAATCATCGGTGCGGGGCCAGTGGGACTGGCAGCGGCGGCGCACCTCCTGACGCGCGGCGAGACGCCGCTGGTGCTGGAAGCGGGCGCGACGGTTGGTGCGAGCATCCGCAAGTGGGGCCACGTACGGCTCTTCTCGCCCTGGCGTTATGCGGTCGATCCGGACTCGTCGCGGCTGTTGGCCGCGACCGGTTGGCCGTCGCCCGACCCCGATAGTTACCCGACCGGCCACGAACTGGTCGACCACTACCTCGCACCGCTGGCCGCGACGCCGCAGTTACGGCCACATATCCGCCTCGGTGCGCGGGTGACGGCGGTGGCGCGGCAGGGCTTCGATAAGATGAAGACCGCCGGTCGCGCGGAGGCTCCGTTCGTGCTACACGTTACCGCTGCGACCGGCGAAGAAGAGGCGCTGCTAGCGCGAGGGGTCATCGACGCCTCGGGCACCTGGGAGGCACCGAACCCGCTCGGGGCCAATGGGCTGCCCGCCCCGGGCGAGCGTGCCGCCACCGAGCGAATCCACTACGGGATCCCCGATGTGCGCGGTACGGCGCGGGCAGAGTACGCCGGGAAGCGCGTCGTCGTCGTCGGCAGCGGGCATTCGGCCTTCAACGCGGTCCTCGATCTCGCCACGTTGATCGAGGAGGAATGTGAGGGCTCGCTCACCTGGGCGGTGCGGCGGCGCACCCTCGGGCAAGTCTTCGGCGGCGGCGAGAACGATGCGTTCGCCGAGCGCGGCAAACTCGGTGAGCGCGTGCGCGGCCTGGTAGAGCGCGGCAGCCTGCGGCTGGTCACCGGCTTCAAGACGGCGCGGGTGCGCACCGGCCCCGATGGTGTGACCCTGATCGGCGAGGACGAGACCCTGCTGTCGGCGGATATGATTATCGCCACGACCGGCTTCCGACCCGACCTGACGATGTTACGCGAGTTGCGGCTAGACCTCGACTCGGTGGTCGAGAGTCCGACAGCGTTGGCTCCGATGATCGACCCGAATATCCACAGTTGCGGCACGGTGCGCCCGCACGGTGCGTTCGAGCTTCGGCACCCCGAACCCGACTTCTTCATCGCAGGGATGAAGAGCTACGGTCGCGCGCCGACGTTCCTGATGCTGACCGGCTACGAGCAAGTGCGCTCGATCGTCGCGGCCCTCGCGGGTGATTGGGCGGCGGCGCGCGAGGTCGAACTAACCCTGCCCGAGACCGGCGTCTGCTCCGGTGGCGGTGGCGCGGACGATAGCTGCTGCGCCGCCCCTGCCTCCACACCGCGCGGCATCAAGGCGCTGCCGCTCTTGGGGGTTGTCAATGGCGGTGCGCCCGCAGTGGTCGGCGTGGGCTGGTAGCTGAAGGCAGAGACGCCACTGGCAGCGTGGTGCTACCGGGCGTTGCGCGACGGGCGTGCAGTGCTTGTAACCGTTCACGCCTCCATTTGTACATCCCGATCGTTCAGTGCTACGATGCGCCATACTGACGCGATGCACAATTCAAGCAGAGGGGGATGGCTATGGGGATTTCCGAACAGTATCCCGGCGTTTATGCAGCAATGGCGACACCGCTGACCAGCGATGGCGAGATCGATCCCGCCGGGGTGAAAAACGTCGTCGATTATCTCTTCACCAGCGGCGTCACCGGACTCTCGATCCTTGGCTCGACCGGCGAAGGTCCGGCGTTATCGATCGCCCAGCGCCAGAAGGCGTTGGAACTGTCTGTGGAGGCCGCCGCCGGGCGTGGCGCGGTCTTTACCGGCGCGGCGAGCACCATCGTCTCCGAGGTGATCGCCAGCCTGAAGACGAGCGCGGAGAGTGGCGCGAAGGGCGCGCTCGTGCCGCCGCCGTATTATTATCGCCTCGAATCCGATGCGATCGTCACCTACTTCGAGCGTATCGCCGAGGCGAGCCCGGTGCCGATCATCCTCTACAACATCCCGGTGATGACCAAATTGCAGCTCCCCCCGGCGGCAGTCGAGCGTTTAGCCGTTCATCAGAATATTATGGGGCTGAAAGATTCTGGTGGCGATCTCAGCTACTTCGCCACGTTGGCGCGGCTGGTCGCCGATATCCCGGGCTTCACCCTCTACACCGGCTCCGATGAACTGCTCGCGGCGGCGCTCACCGTCGGCGGCCATGGGCTGATCGGCGGCGCAGTCAATACGGTGCCGGAACTCTTGTCCGCCGTCTACCGCGCCTATCAGGACGGCGATACCGCGCGGGCGGTGGCGCTCGCCGGGCCGATCGCGCGGGCGAACGCGGCGGTGAAGGTTGGGACGTTCCCCGCCGCGATCAAGGCGCAATATGCCCTTAAAGGGCTCTGCGGCCCCTACGTGGCGGCGCCGATCCCCGCGCTGACCGACGCCGAAATGGCCGAACTGCGCGAGCGATTACTCGCCGCCGGGGTGGCCCTGGCCCCCGCCGCCGCGACCGCCTGACACCGCCTCCTTGCAGCGATAATCCGACAGCGCCCCGCCTTCCTGATTGTATGGTTCAGGAAGGCGGGGCGCTGCGTCACCTTGGCATTCATACCGTTAGCATCTCTGCGGCGCTCGATTGGCGCGCTTGTGTAACGCTGCCCCCGCAAATCGCCCTATTTTCGCCCTGTTGGCTTTCTCGTCTCTCTCGTTATCTCCCCTCGTCCCTGTGTCCCTTGTGTCTTCTCTGGGTAAAATCTGTTCCCGCGATCAACGGTTCGCCGCTGTACGCAATAGATGCAGGACGCCCCCTCAATCGCCAGCTTTCGTCACCGCCGACTCCGCCGAGCCCTCCCGTCCTGATTCGTCGATCGCCCCCTCCGTTTCCATCGGTTCGCGGGTCAGGTACGCCGCCTGTCCGATGATATGCGCGCTGATCGGCGTGGTGAGGATCAGGAAGGCGGCGATCAGGAGCGCGCGGGTGATCACCGCCGGATTCCCGTTGAGCATCGCCGAGATGAGGAATGGCATGATTCCCAAGAACGCCGCCTTGCTCGCGGCATGGATACTGGTGTAAATGTCGGGCATCTTCAGCATCCCATAGACCGAAACGCTGAGGATGAACAGGCCCACGACGATCAGCACGCCGGAAAGGATCTCTCGCCACATCAGAAGGGCCTCCCGCTGCGATAGTAGCGCCCCGCCGCGATCACCCCGATGAAGCTGAGGAGGGCCAGGATGAGCGCGGCATCGAGATAATAGGCCGCCCCTTCGCGTTGCGCGAACAGCACCAGGACGGCGACGAGGATCAGCGTTAGCACATCGGCCGCGAGCAGACGCACCATCGTCGACCTGGCCCTGATGACCAGGAGGATCGTCGCCAGCAGCAGCAATGCCAGCCAGATCAGCGCCAGATTGAACATCAGGGCGGGCATCGCTACCTCCTGTTGATCGGTACGGCACTAAGGGAAGACCGCGCGTTGATAGCGGTCGTAGAACTGTTGCAACTCCGTGCGCGCCGCGTCGGGGTCGGTCGCATCGAGCAGGTGGAGCAGCATGATTCGCCGCTCCCAATCGATCGCGATCAGGCTCGAACCGGGCGACAACGACATCGCCAGCGCCGAGATCGCCACCCCCCCACGGGTGCGCTCACCGATCGGCACGGTGATGATCCCCGGACGGTTTTGCGGTCGCGGGTGCAACACGATCCGCAGGACCGTCCAGGTGCCGATGATAATGTCGCGGAGCACGGCACCGGCGAAGGGGAAAAACGCGAGTAGGCGTTTCGGCTGGAGCGGACCTTTGGCGGTGCCGCCGCGCAGAAATGGCCCGAAGAGGGCGAGCAAGGCCACCGAGAGTAGCGCGCCGAACAGGATGTCCCACGGGGCACCGCTGGCGAGGGCGAAGGTATAGGTCGTGGTCAGGAGGATAACCTCTCCGACATAACGGAGCATCAGCGGCCTCCGATCAGCATGTCGGTGGCACGCTGACTCGCCAGCAGCAGCGGTTCGGGCCAGAGTCCGAGGGCAAGGATGAGGACCGCCACACCCATGACGAGTACGCGCGACTGCACCGAACTCGACTGTTCTTGCTTTTCTGTTATCCAGTGGACGCGCTGATAAATCTGAAACATGTAGATCAAGGACAGCGCGCCGCCCAGGAAGAACAGGCCGACCAGCGCCGCGCTGTTGTCGGCAATCCCCACCTGGAAGAGCGCTGCCTTGCCGAAAAAACCGAGCGAGGGCGGGATCCCGGCGACGCTAAACGCCCCGATCGCGAACGCCGCGCCGACCAGCCAGCCGCGCAGGCCGGTCGCCAGGAAGAGCAGGGTTTTGTTAAGGGGATTGATCAGCGCGTAGAGGATCGCCGCGCCGATCCCGACCGGCCCGCCGATCCCCAGGGCGACCAGGATATACCCTGCCTGCCCGATCGCGGAGTAAGCGAGCGCTTCGTTCGCCGTGCGGACGGAGATCGCCTGGAGCGCCCCGTAGAGGATGCTGATCGTGCCGAGGGCGACCAGCACCCCGGCGCTGAGGCGTAGCTCGCGCGAGAGGATTTCGGCCCCGAAGCGCAGCAGGCCATAACTGCCGATATTCGCTACCGCCCCGCTGAGGATGGCGGCGACCGCGGGCCAGGTGTCGCGGTAGACCGGTGGCAGCCAGAAGTGAAAGGGGAAGAGGCCGAGCTTCACGCCGAAGGCGACGAAGAGGAAGGCGGCGGTCAGGGTGATCGAGTTCTGTTCCAGGGTGCCCGCCGCCGCTGTGAGCGCCCGCATGTCGAGGGTGCCGGTCAGGTGGTAGAGCGACGCGATGGCGCTGAGGAAGAAAACCGACCCGAGCAGGTTCACAACGGTGAAGATCAGCGCCGCGCGGATCTCGCGCTGGCGCTGGCCGTAGGTCGCCAGCACGAACGAGGTGGTCATCGAGACCTCGAAGAAGACGTAGAAGTTGAAGGCGTCCCCGGTCAGGAAGAGCCCGGTGAGGCCGGTTGCGAGAAAAAGGACGAGCGCGGGCATCGCGCGCTCGTGGACCCCTTCCAGGACTTCGTAGATCAGGGCGATCAACAAGACGCCGTTCGAGACGAGCGCGAAGACGATCCCCAGCTCGTCGGCGCGCAGGGTGATCCCCAGGCCGGGCGGCCAGCCCCCGGCGACAATCTCGCGCGACCCGTGCTGCAAGACATCGAGCAGCAGGCGGAGGGTCGCGGCAAAGACGGTCGTCATCGCGCCGATCGCTAACCAGCCGACCCAGCGGCGGCGGCCATCGAGGAGCGCCAGGATCACGGCCGTCGTCCAGGCGATCAGGAGGGGCAGCAAGAGCATCAGGCTTGACTCCGTTCGCGGGGCGACTCGTCCCTGGTGCGTTGTGCCAGCAACTCGCTCGTTGTTTCCTCGTGATCATCGTGTGTCGCGTCGTCCGGCCCGCGCAGCGTGCCGTAGAGGGTATAGACCCGATAGATGATCGTCAGGAGGAGGGAGGTGAGGCCGAAGCTGATCACGATCGCCGTGAGGGTGAGCGACTGCACGACCGGATCGCTGATCGGGCGACCCTCTTCCAGCGGGTAGATCGGGGCTTGCCCGCGCGACAGCCCGACGGACATGATGAAGAGCGTCACCGCGTTCGAGATCATCAGCACCCCCGCCGCCATGCGGATGAGATCGTGCTTGAGCATCAGGAATGTCCCCGCCCCGAAGAGGACGGCGACGGAAAGTGCGAGCAGGAGATTCATCGCTAGCCCTCGTTGATCCGCTGATCGGTGACCCGATCGGGGAGTTGTTCGATTTCTTCGTCGTGTGCCTGGGCGATCAGGTCGATCGCGCCGACCGCGAAGCCGAAGACGAGCAAGAAGACGCCGATGTCGAAGGCGACGGCGGTCAGCAGTTCGAGCGTCCCCAGATGGATGACCGGCGCCCCCGGCGCGGGGCTGTGGGTCATGATCGCTTGCCCGCGTAGGACCGGCACGACAGCGACCAGCAGCGCGATCACCAGGCCGACGAGGCCGATCGCCGGGGCCACACGGACCGGTGGCAATTTACGGGCTTCGTCACGGCCCAAAGCGGTGTATTGCAGCAGGATCCCCAGCGTGGCGATGATCCCCGCGCCGAAGCCGTCGCCGACCTCCGCATAGCCCTTGACAAGGACGGCGGCGGCGACCATGAAGATCGGCAGGAGGAGGAGGCGAGCGATCAGCTTCGTCAAAATCGTCATGGCCGTACCTTCCGTCGTCGCAACAGGGTCAGCAGGCCGATAAAGGTGATCCAAATGACCGTGATCTCGCCGAGGGTGTCGAGCCCGCGAAAGTCGGCCAGGATCGCCGTCACCGCGTTGCGCGCGTGCGCCTCGGGGGTCAACAGGAGGAAGTCGCGCGCTACCGTGCCGGTAATCGCCGGTTGCGAGAGGGTACCCCAGGCGAAGGCGAAGGCGAAGATACTCGCCGTGGCCCCAACGAGCAGATCGCGCACGCGGAGCGACC
>DATCMP010000443.1:0-10694 GCA_036563365.1 Thermomicrobiales bacterium | reverse complement strand
GCCCGGTCCGCGCCATCACGCCGATAGGTCACGAGTCTCATCGAACACCCCCTCCTCATTGAAGACAAAGAAGCCAAACAGATCGCAGGAAAACCACAGCGCCCCAGCGCGGCCGCCGGATAGGCGGCGCGAACACAGCGCGACAAACAGTGGCACTACCGGTAATTCAATACCCGCCCCGGCAGCCTGTCGGTCGGCACGCCGTCCACGACCACACTCTGGCCGTTCACCAGGACTTCAGCGATACCGGTTGGCATCAGGAACGGCTCGTCCCAGGTCGCCCGGTCGGCGACCGTCTGCGGGTCGAAGATCACGATGTCGGCACCATAACCCTCGCGTAGCAGGCCGCGATCGGCGATCCGGAAACGCGCGGCGGGATACCCGCTCATCTTATGGATCGCCTGCTCCAGCGATACCGCGCCCCACTCACGAACCGCGAGGCGCAGGATCCGCGCGAAACAGCCGTAGCCGCGCGGGTGGCCGCCCGTGCCATGGTACACACCGTCGCTGGCGACGATCATCCGCGGGTGGGCGATGGTCGCACGCTGGATCGCCTCCTGCTCGGCGGGGGTGCCGCCCCGGTGGAAGACCATCAGCGCGTAGGGGTCTTCCTCGGCCAGCACGCGGACGGCAAACTCCCCGCGCGATTCGCCGCACGACGCGGCGGCCTCATCGAGCGACTGGCCGATATAGCGCCCGGTCTGATTGGCGACGAAAACCGCCCGCGCACCCGCCGCGCTCGATGCGCTCAGGGCCGCCTCTAGCTGTGCCTGCATTTGCGTCCGCTCGCGCGGCACACGCAGACGCGCTTGCAGCCCCGCCGTGCCGCCACCCTGCTCGGGGATCGGCAGCATCAGCGCCAGGTGGGTACAACCCGCCGGGTAAAGATAGGACTCGAACGTGAGGTCACAGACCCCCGCCGCCTCGTCGAGTAACGGCGCGGTCTCCTCGTTGACCGATTCGTGCGAGACGTGGACCGGGATCCCGATCTCCTGCCCGAGCCGGATGATCTCCCGCCAGGCCCCCACGCGCCCATAGTCGGTGTAGCGCAGATGGGCGGCGTAGATCGCGTCGTACTCCCGCGCGATGCGACAGAGGGCCGCGAGCTCGCGGAAATCGGCGTTCGCGCTCGGCTGGTAATCGAGCCCCAGATTAAGGCAGGTCGCCCCGGCCTCGTACCACTCCCGCGTCAGGGTCGCCATCGCGGCGACCTCGGCGTCGGTCGCGCGACGCGGCTCCCAGCCCAGCACGGCGAGGCGCACCGCGCAATGCGGCACCTGAGGTAGGACATTAGCGGGGGTGTTGCCCGCGAAGAGGGCAAGATACTCTGCCGGGGTCGGCCAATCGAAGGAGAGCTCCCGCTGACCGTAGGCGAAGAGGGTGTAGTTCCACAGTTCGCGCGCCCGCTCGGGCGGTAACTGCGCCCAGCCAAAACCATCGGGGGCGAGGAGTTGCGTCGTCACCCCCTGCGCAAGCGCCCCGTAGCGGTGCGGACCGCCGAGAAGCGCGAGCTCGGAATGGGCGTGGACATCGATGAAGCCGGGTGACACGATCTGCCCAGTCGCGTCGATCGTGCGCGCGGCGGTTGCCCCATCAAGTGTGCCGATCGCCGCGATCCGGTCGCCGATGATTCCGACGTCGGCGCGGGCAGCAGGCACCCGGCCGGAGCCATCGACGACGCGCCCGCCCCGGATCAGTGTATCGAATTCCATCGCCGTCCCTCATTCCGGGGTGGTTGTGACGCGGCGACGGTGCCACACCACGACCACCCCGCTGCAATGTCGTATCCTCCGGCGACTATGACTCCCCCAAGGGCAGGCTGACCAGCCGGTTGCCCTGCTGCTGCGAGGCCAGCATCCCCAGCAGCACCTCGACCGTCTGTCGGGCCTCGCGCGGGGTCGAGCGCGTCTTGCCGCCCTGTTCCAGGACGCTGATCAACTCTTCGAGCGCCCCCTGAATCCCGCCTTTCATCATCATCGCGGCGGGAAATGGTCGGCTGACCTGCTCGCCGGTCCCCTGTTCGGTCGTCCAAAGTTCGGCGACCGTGCCGCTGATCCGGATCCGCCCCGTCGAGCCGACGACATCCCATTCGACGTTGGCGAATGTCCCCTTGGTGCCGTTGTAGAAACCGCGCACCCCATTGGCGAATTGGATAAAGGCGCTCGCCCCCGGCTCCGATTCCGGCGCATGACCGCCGTCGCCGCGATATTCGCTGAATGACTCGAAGCCCTCTTCGAGCTTGGCAAAAACGCCGACCGGCGCGGCCCCGGCGTAGTAGCACATCAGGTCCACGACGTGGGTACCGTTGCGAAAAAGCATCGCCCGCTCGCCGTGGACCGTCCCGACGATCGTCCGCACCTCGCCGATCACCCCGGCGTCGATCAGTTCCTTGGTGCGGTGGAAAAACGGGTCCCAGCGGCGCGTGTGCTCGACCGCCACGACCGTGCCGTGCCGCTCGATCGCGGCGATCATCCGGTCGGCGTCTGCGAGGGTCGTCGCCAGCGGCTTCTCGCAGAGAATCGCCGGGATCCCGCGCTCCGCCGCCGCGATCACGATGTCGGCGTGCTTGTCGTCGGGGGTGCAGACGCTGAGGATATCGATCTCCTCATGCGCCAGCAGTTCCCGATAGTCGGTGTAGGTCCGCACGTCGGGCCAGGTCGCGCCCCACTGCTCCACGAAACGCGCATTCGCCTCCGGCACAATGTCGCAGACGGCGACGACCTGCGTGTTCGGGATCTGCGACAGCGCCGAGGCATGCGAATACGGCAGGGCGTGCCGCCCGCCACTGAGGCTCGGGGTGATCGGCGCACTGGCGATACTGGTCAGCCCGATGATCGCGCAACGATAACTCTTCAAGAACGCCTCCTGTGAATAGTCGTGAGTCGTGAGTCGTGAGAGAGGCAGTGCTGACAGAACTGCAACTGGCCTCAGTGAACCCTTCTCACGACACACGACTCACGACTCACGACTACCGTTTGCTTTGCCGAGGATTGAGCGCATCGGCGACCCCATCGCCGAAGAAGTTGAACCCGAGGATGAGTAAGGTCAATACCCCACCGGGGACCAGGACCAGATGGGGGTAGTAGCGCCACTGGTCGAGGTTCGCGTTGATCATCTGGCCCCAGCTCGGGGTCGGCGGCTGCACCCCGACGCCGAGATAGCTGAGGGCCGACTCGGAGAGGATCGCGTTGCCGAAATTCACGCTGACCGCGATGATGATCGGCGCGAAGCTGTTCGGCAGGATGTGGCGGAAGAGGATCGTGCGCGCCGGTGCCCCGATCGACCGCGCCGCCTCCACGAACTCGCGCTCGCGCAGCGAGAGGACCTGGCTACGGATCAGGCGCGCGTAGCCCGACCACCCGACGACGGCCAGGCCACCGAAGACGACGATGAAGTCGATCACTTCCTTGCTGCCGAGCGCCGCGATCCCCGTCACCGACGCGAGCGAGGTCAGGCGACGCTCGACCGGCGACCGCAACGTGGCGTTGAGGAAGGCGGCCAGCAGAAATGGCGGGAAGGCGAGGAGGACATCGGCGATCCGCATGCAGACCGCATCGACCCAGCCGCGCGCGTAGGCGCTGACCAGACCGATCAGCGTGCCGAGGGTCGCTGAGATCAGCGTCACGAGGCCCGCGACGAGGAGCGCGGTGCGTGCACCCGCCATGATCCGGCTGAAGAAATCGCGGCCCAGTTCGTCGGTGCCGAACCAGTTCTGCGCGCTCGGCGGCTCCGAGACGCGATTGAGATCCTGCAAGAGCGCGTCCTGCGGTGCCAGCGCCTCGCCGAAGAGGGCCAGAAAGACGAAGAAGAGGACGATCAGCCCGCCGACGATCGCCATCCGGTTGGCGGCGAGGCGGCGGAGGGCGGCGCGGCTCGGAGAGCGCATTTTGGCGCGCGTGGTCGTTGGGGCGAGGGTCGCTACTCTGGCGGTCATCCGGCCTCTTCTCCTGCCTTCGTCACTGGCGCACACGCGGGTCGAGGACGCCGTAGGTGAGATCGACCAGCAGGTTGAGGAGCATGATCCAGGTGGCGCTGACGATCGTCGCGGCGGTCAAGACCGGGTAATCGTTGTTCTTCAACGCCGAGAAGAAGAGTTGGCCGAGGCCCGGAATGGCGAAGGCACTCTCGACAAAGATCGAACCGCCGAGCATGTAGCCAGCGGTCAACCCCAGACTCGTCAGCGTGGGCGCGAGGGCATTCCGCAGGACGTGGCGGATCAGGATACTCCGCTCGGTCAACCCTTTCGCCCGCGCGGTTCGCACGTAATCCTGACTGAGAATTTCGGCGACGCTCGTCCGTGTCTGTCGAATGATCGCCAGCAGCGGGTACGCCCCGAGGACCAGCGCGGCGATCAGGGTCTGATAGCTGAACGCGCCGTGCCAACCGGTCGGCGTCTGCATGATCCGCAGCTTCAAGACGAGCGTCACCAGGACGATCGGCGCGAGGACGAACGCCGGGACGCTGTGCGTGATGACGCCGAACAGCCCGATCAGGACGTCCGGCCAGCGGTAGTGCCAGAGGGCCGAGACGATGCCGAGCCCGATCCCCACGATGGTGATGAGTGCCGTCGCCACCAGCACGAGTTGGATGCTGACCGGCAGGGCGTTGCCGATCATCTCCCCGACGCGCACCCGCTGGATGTAGGAGCGTCCGAAGTCGCCATGCAGCGCCTTCCAAAGATAGTCGGCGAACTGCACCGGCAGTGGGCGATCGAGCCCATACTGCTTCCGCAGGTTCTGGTAGACCTCCTCGCTCGCCCAGTTCTCGCCCATGATCAGCCGCACCGGATCGCCGGGGCCGTAAAAACTGAGGATGAAGGTCACGAACGCCACGCCGATCAGCAGTGGGACAAACGTGAGGAGACGACGAATCGCGAGTCCGAGCACGGCTCACTCCGTTCGCAGTCGTGAGTCGTGGGTCGTGAGGGAGGCAGCGCCGATAGAAGCCACAGAGCCAGCAGCGACCCCTCTCACGACCCACGACCCACGACTCACGACTTCGCAATATACATCTTATGCAGGCTATTCCAGATCCGGCCCTGGACGACCTTCATGCCGCGCACCTTCGGCTTAAAGAACCAGGTGGAGGTCCCTTGGAACGGCGCGAGGAAATACGCCTCGCCCATGACGGTCTTGTCGATCTGCTCGTAGAGGGCATAGCGCTTCGTCTGATCGGTCTCCAGCGCCGCCTGGTCGAGCCACTGATCGACCTGCGTGTTCTTGTAGCGCGCCGCATTCGCCGAGGAGGTGCTGCGGAAGGGGCCGTCGATGTACGACGGATCCTCAACCCCCGCGCCGACGCTGAGGCGGAAGATCCCGCCGCCATCGAGCTTGCGGATCTCCTCTTGCTGCTCCGCGACCGTGCTGTAGACCTTGCGGAGGATGTCGACCTTCGCACCGAGGTTCTGCTGCAACTGCTGCTGGATCGCCGTCGCCACCTTGCCCCAGGTGCCGAGCGCCGTCGCGCCACCCTGCTCGGAGACAAGGATCGTGATCTTCGGCAGCTTGTCGACGCTGCCGTACTTCGACTGCGCGATCAGCTGCTTCGCCTTGGCCGGATCGAACGTCGGCTGGAACTGCTGGTTGCCGCCAGCCGGGAAGAACGCGGGGATCATCCGCTTCTGCGGCGGATAGATCCCGTTCAACGCGGCGACCGAGAGGGCGTTCAGATCGACCGCGCTGGCGAACGCCTGGCGCACGGCCATATCATCGAACGGCTCCTTCTCGCAGAAGAACGCGAAATACCAGGTGGCGATCGCCTGCTCCCAGTACAGATCGGCGCTGCGCTGCCCGTTCGGCTTCGTCGCCTGGGCGAACTCGGCGGGCTGACAGACCATCCCATCGATCTCGTTGTTGTCGTACTGCACCAGTTGCGTCTGCGCGTCGGCGACGAGCTTCATCGTGAACTTGGTCAACTTGGCCGGCTCGCGCCACCAGAACTCGTTCCGCTCCAGGGTCATCGACGCCTGATCGCCCGGCGTGAACTCCGTGACCTTGAAGAGCCCCGAGGTGACCGGCTTGCGCCACCACTCATCGCCACCACTGACGACATTGTCCTTCTTGAGCGTTGCGGTGCCGTAGGAAGCCGCGACGAAGGGGAAGAACGGTACACCGGTGGTGAGGGTGAAGACAACCGTCTGCGGATCCTTGGCGACGATCCCTTCCAACGTCTCCGACTCGGCCTTGCGAACCTTGTCGAAGCCGACGATTTTGCCCGCCGCGACATCGGGGGTAGTCGCCTTAGACTTCGGGTTACAGATCCATTCCCAGGTCCATTTCACATCGCTGGCGGTGATCGGCGAGCCATCGGAGAATTTCGCGTTCGGATTCAGCGAGAAGGTCCAGGTCTTGGCATCGGCCGACGATTCCCACTTGTCGGCCACCCCGCCGATCAGCTTGCCGTCGGCCTCGATGCGCGTCAGCGCCTGGAAGACGAGCATCTGCAACTGCCAGAGATCGCCACCATAGGTCGGCGGATCCATGCGGAAAGCGGCCGGGGTCACCATCCGCAAGACCTGCTCATTATCGGGCGCGGGGGTGCCATCGGGGCGCGGCTTGCTCGGCTGCGGGCCAGTGATAGCCGCTGGCTGCGTGGCGGAAGCGGCGGCGCTGGCCGCCGGGCCGGCCGCCGTCGATGGCGCGGCGCTCGCCACCGCGGAAGGAGCCGCGCTGCCCGCCGGGGCGGCGCTACTGCCCGCTGCGGTCGATGGCGCGGCGCTGGCCGGTGCAGTCGTCGGCGCGGGGGCGGATGTCGGCGTGGCAGCGGTCCCGCCACAGGCGGCGAGGAGCGCGGTGGCCGAGAGACCGGCGGCGCTCAGCGCCGCGCCACGAAGCAAGGCACGCCGGGACAACGAGCGGGCAACTGGTGCGGCAACGAGATCCTGAGGCAGACGGCCTTCTTTCATCATCGATCCCTTCCCTGAGAACACAAAGAACACGATCCCATCAGCGATAGCACGCCATCGAGCACAAGCGCCCGATCCGTTACCCTGACACCTTGCGGTATGCTTCCTGTAGCAGTCTGCATTGACATTTTGGTCTATTGGTATACCATACTACCACAATCGGTGTCGGATGCAAGTGGTTCGGGGCGAGGCGAATGGGCGAGCAATTCGAGCGATTAGATTTCCTGAGCCTGCCGGCACTCCAGCGGCAAAATCTCTCGGAGCGCGTCGTGGCGATCCTCAAACACCTCATCCTGCACCAGGGACTCCAGACCGGCGATCGGCTGCCACCGGAACGACAACTCGCCGCGGCGATCAACGTCAGCCGGACGGTCCTGCGCGAAGCGCTCAGCCGCCTGATCGGTGAAGGGATTGTGCGGCGCGTCACGCCGCGCAAACTGGAGATCGCCGAGTTCGATCGCGGCAAGGTCTCGGCTGAGTTGGCCGGGCTACGCGAAGAAGAAAATTCCTTGCAAAGCCTGATCGAGTTGCGTGTCTTCGTCGAGATCGGTGCGCTGGAGGTCATCGTGCGGCGCCTGACTGCAGCACAACTCGCCGAAATCGAGCGCTGGGTGCTGCATGGCGAGGAGAAGCTCAAGACCGGCGAGCCGCTGGCCCTGGTCGATGCACACTTCCACGCGGCCTTGCTCCGCGCAACCGAGAACCCGGCGATCGAAGCCTTCTTGCCGCTGATCGAAGAGACGCTGCGCCAAAGCCTCGTCGCCAGCCCGCACCAGTTCGGCGGCAGCGGTGGCGTGGAAGATCATCGCGTCGTCGGCGAGCACCGGCAAATCTTCGAGGCGCTCCGCCGACGCGATGCCAACGCCGCGCGTCTCCTGATGCTCGCCCACCTGAGCCCGTATCTCCACCGCGATTGGCGCGAGACCCGCCAGGGTTCATGGCGTATCGGCACCCCAACCAGCGGCAAGTCGGCCGACTGAGGCAATAACCGGCTGGTTTTTGACCCGCTTATCGCGCCCCCGGCGCGCCCCCAGCCACAGTTGGGCCACCGACCCCATACCGTCACCACATCGCAGCCACAAGTCGGCCACGCGGTTGGGCTGCGGGTGCCGCCCCTGCTATTGTGACGGCCTAGCCCCGCAGCCCGGCGGCGCGACGGTGCGGAGGAATCCGGCGACGGTCACCCTCTCGGCGCTCATCGCGGAGCTTCTGCTCGCCGGGCGCGACCGGCACCTCGCCCGCGGCTGCCACGATCGCCTGCCCGCTC
Organism: Thermomicrobiales bacterium; assembly: GCA_036563365.1. Lineage (GTDB taxonomy): Bacteria > Chloroflexota > Chloroflexia > Thermomicrobiales > CADCWN01 > CADCWN01. The sequence goes on along the minus strand of DATCMP010000443.1, from coordinate 2,523 downwards.
ACCACTGCCCTCCAGCCATGAAGCCACCGTCGACGTAGATCGTCTGTCCGGTGGTGAAGCCTGAGGCGGGGGCGGCCAGAAAGACCGCTAGGCCGACGAGATCGGCAGGTCGCCCCGGGCGGCACGCGGGGACGCGGTCGAGGATCCAGCGGCGTTTCTCCTCGTCTGCCCAGAGGGCCGTCGTCAGCGGCGTCTCGATCCAGCCGGGGCAGAGGCAGTTGACCTGGATGTTGTGCGGCGCCCACTCGACCGCTATCACGCGCGCCAGCTGGCCGAGCGCGCTCTTGGTGAGGCCGTAGACCGAGACGTTGCCGAGCCCGAACGCGGTGGTGAGCGAGCCGATATGGATAACCTTGCCGCCGCCCCGCGCCCGCAGCGCCGGGAGGATCGCCTGACTGAGGAAATAGGGCGTGCGTAGGTTCAGCTCGCTGATCGCGTCGTAGGTCGCCGGTTGGACCTCGGCGATCGGCTCGCGTTTATTCATCCCCGCGCAGTTGACGAGGATGTCGAGTCCTCCGAATCGTTCCAGCGTGGCCGCGACCAGCACGGGGATCGCCGCGAGGTCGCCGAGGTCGGCCGGGAAGGTCTTGGCCTCGCCCCCCTCCGCCACGATCGCCCGTTCCACCGCCGCCAACCGCTCGCGGGAGCGCCCGGCGAGCATCACCCGTGCCCCGGCCCTGGCGAAGCCGCAGGCAAGTTCGCCGCCGATCCCGCCGCTGGCCCCCGTGACCAGGGCGACGCGGCCTTCGAGCGAGAAGAGCTCGCGCAGATAGTCCGTGTGCATGACTCCGTCTCCCAGCATGGTGGCCCGCCTCTCCGCCGCCCGGTGGCGCGGCCGTGTGCGTGGTACGGCTACCCCTCCCTCATGTCGACGAAGCGCGACGGGTACAAGTGCCTCCACGCCGATCGCGATATCGGCTTCTAGGGCCAACTCCCGTACCATCACCGCGACCCCGCCTGCGGTGACGAGCGAGCGGCCCATCGCACCGAGAAAGAGGCGGCCACGCACAGGGCCAGTTGGGCGACAGCATCCACGAGGGTGTGGTCGCGCGGGGCTTCGCGGCCCTGCGGCAGGGCGCTGACGTAGAGCAGTAGACGGCGCGCGGCCTCCAGGATATGCCAGGTATCGTGCAGGTTGACATCGAGCACCAAGCCGGGGCGATGTGCGAGGGCGACGGGGTTCCCGATCGCGGCGAGGTGGACGATCGCGGCGGGCCGGTGCCCTCCACCGCCGCAAGGACATTCGCTCAGTCGGCGATGGGGCCGCGTACGAGCGGGAGATGATCGGCGACCGGCGCGAGCCACCAGCCCGCCTCGGGTCCCGGCTCCCTGGCGTCGAAATTGATCGACTCATCCCCCCCGTCGATCAGCCGCCGCAGGATAAAACAGCCGATGAAGCCAGAGCCGCCGGTGCCCAGGATCTTGCGCCCCGGCCGCCCCCTTCCCCACAGTCCCTTCGCCCGACTTACCGGCGTGGCGCGTCGAGCGCGTCCAATTCGGCCCAGCACGCGGCAGGGATAGGCCAGCTCGCCCAGGCCAGCGTCTCGGCGACGCGTTCAGGACGGGAGATGCCGACGATGGTCGAGGCGATGCGCGGCTCCCGCAGGGAGAACCCGAGCGCCGCCGCCCCGAGCGGCACGCCATACCGTCCGCAGATCGCCTCGATCGCACGAACGCGCGCGATCACCTCGGGTGTCGGCTCGCGGTAACCGTAGCGCGCCCCGCTCGCGGCACCTTTCGCCAGGATGCCGCTCCCGTAGGGGGCGCCGTTCACCACCGCCACGCCCCGGGTGGCGGCGATGTCGAGCAACGGCGCGGCAGCACGATCGAGCAGCGTGTGGCGGTTGTGGGTCAGCGCGACGGCGAAGTGCCCCGTCTCGACGTAGCGAATCAGCAGATCGATCGGCGTCCCGGCCACGCCGAGGTGTCCGATCACACCCCGGCGCTGGTAGTCGAGCAACACGTCGAGCGCGCCGCCCGGCCCGGTGAGCGCCTCGAAGGTCGCCCGCTCCGGCTCATGGATATGAACCAGATCGAGGCGGTCCAGGCCGAGGTGTTCCAGGCTCCGCTCGACGCAGCGGCGGGCCTGCGCCCCGCTAAAATCCCCGCTCTCGCGATCGCGGTCGATCTTCGTCGCCAGGACGAAGCCCGGCGGCAACCCGCCGCGCTCGCGGATGACGCGGCCGATGAGCCGCTCGCTCGCGCCGTCGCCGTAGATCGCGGCGGTGTCGAGGAAATTAATCGGGCTGTCGAAGACGGCACGGATCGTCGCCAGCGCCCGCTCCTCCGGCACCGCATAGCCCAGGGCGCGGTCGGCACCGGCGAGGATGGCACCGCCCGCGCAGAGCAGCCCCACCAGGAGCCCGGTCGCGCCGAGAGGGCGCTTGTCAAGGTCGCGCATCGCCATCGTCATCACGCCCCCGCCGACTCATCTGCGGGCGTCAACACCGCGACCCAGTCGCCGTCCCCGGGGGCCGACGGGAGTGACAACACGCCGGTGGGATCCGACGCGACCGGGTCGAT
>DATCMP010000441.1:0-9330 GCA_036563365.1 Thermomicrobiales bacterium | reverse complement strand
TCGCCGTCGCCGTCGCCACCGCTGGACCCGGGGCCTACGCCTTGGATCACCTCTTCGGTTTGCGCTTGCCACGCTGGCTGACGACAACTTTCGCGGTTGGTGCGGCTGGCACGGTGATCTACGGGATGTTGCAGCGCCCCGATGCGCCACCGTCCGCCGATGCCGCGCAGGATGGTGCCGAGGCACAGGGCATCGCCACCGGGGTCGAAGCCGGGGCGTAGGCGTCGCCCTCCGTGTCGCTTCGCAAGCTGATAAAACCCGGCTGTCCGATGACAGCCGGGCTTTTGCATCAAAGCGCGTTATCTCCTGGGTGCCGACATGCTGTTTCGCCGACGCCAGTTAGTTTTATAGGTGGGCTGCCCCCTCCTCGCCGCCATAGGGGGGTAGCACTACTACAAGGGCGGTCCGGACCTATGGGTGGCGACCCCCCGTGAAGGGAGAGGGTGAGGCCAACTTCGGTACATATTGTGCAGGCGCGTGCTGCTCTCCCCTAGCCCCCTTCTCCGGTTCTCTCCCTTCGTCGCTGTGCGCTCTGTGCGCCCTGTGGTTAAATTTCGTCCCACCGGTCCTTATCCCGGCTATTCGTAGCGCAGCGCCTCGATCGGTCGCAGGCGGGCGGCGAGGAGGCCGGGGGCGACGCTGGCGAGGAGCGCGAGGCCGAGCGCGAGCGCGGCGGTGGCGAGCACGCTGGTGAGGGGCAAGCGAAAGTCGAGGCGGAAGAGCGATGCCCCGGTGAGATCGACCAGTGCGTGCGCGAGGACGACGCCGAAGATCCCGCCGAGCGCGAGACCGAGGAGCCCGAGCGCCAGCCCCTCGGTCAGGAGCAGGCGCAGGATGTGTCCGTTCCCGGCCCCGATCGCGCGCATGATCCCGATCTCGCGGCGACGCTCGGTGACGTTGAGGATCAGGGTATTCGCGATCCCCGCCGCCCCGACGAGCCCGATGATCGTCACCATCGCGCGCAGCAGCAGATCGAGGATTCGCACCGCTTGCAGGGTGCTGGCCTTGTCGGAGTAGGCCGCGTAGGCGCTGGTCGAGAGGCCGCGCGTGGCGTATTCGATTCGGGTTAACGCGGCGTCCACCGCCAGCGGATCATGCGCTTTCAGGGCGATGGCGAAGAGGTTGGCCCCATTGCCGTAATGGGTCATGCGGCTCACATCGGCGACGGTCATGAAGAGCTTGCCCGAGGCGGTCGAGCCGAGGTAGGTACTCTCGTCGTCAATCACCCCGACGATCGTGAATGGTCGTCGCTCGGCCCCGATATCGACCTCGATCAGCTGATCCGGCACGAGGTCGAGGGTGCGCGCGAGATTACTCGTAACCACCACCTCGCGCGGCTGCCCGCTGTACCAGCGACCCGCGACGAGGCGATAGCGGTAGAGTGCTGTATCGGCGGGGACGCCCCAGACATCGACGCCGAGCGGCCCGACGAAGCCGCCGGTGCGCGCCCACGCCTCTGCCCGCTCGACATCTGGCAGGCGGCTCAGATCGTCGGCGTAGCGGGCGGTCGTGGCGCTGCCGACGCTGAGATAGGCATCGGCGGAATAGACCCCGTAGAGGGCATCGACAGTGCCGCGTACCGAGGCATTGAGCGTTTGCGTCGCCAGGAACGCCGCCGCGCTGATCGCGATCACCAGCACCGTGACCGCCGTGCGGGCCGGACGTCTGCCGCCCGCGCGCAGGGCCATCAGGGCGAGCGCGGAGACGCGCCCGACCGGGCGCAGCAACCGATCGAGGAGTTGTCGCCCCCCGGCAGTCGCCACCCCGTAGGAGCGGACCAGCGCGCTGACCGGCGTCCCCGCGCCGCGCCAGGCGGGGACGACCGCCGCGACGATCGGCACACCGAGACCGACCCCCAGCGCCAACAGCGGTTCGCGCGCGGCGAGGTTGGTCGGCGGCAGCCGCAGCCCCAGTAACCCGGCCAAGAATGAGCCGAGTGCGTCGCCGCCGATAATCCCGATCAGGAGTCCGACGATCCCCCCACCGGCCCCGAGGATCGTTGCCGGCAGGAGGTAGGCGCGGATGAGGCGCGAACGCCCCGCCCCGAGCGACTTCATGATCCCGACCTGGCGCATCTCCTCGGCCATGATCGCCGCAACCGTATTGCCGACGAGGAAGCCGCTGAGGATAACGCCGAGGACCGAGAAGGCGGTGAGGAGGATCAGCACCGTCGCCAACTCGCGCCGCCCTTCGGCATTCTCGGGGTCGCGGACAGTGATGAAGCCGATCGGCACGCCGCGCCCGCCGAGAATGCGGCTGATCCGCCCCGCCGTCGCGTTCGCCTCGTCCGGGGCTTCGAGGCGGATGAGCAGGCGGTTATCGCCGACCAGACCCGCCGCTTTGCGCGTGTCGGCGATCGGGGCGTAGCCGGTCGCCTGATTGAGGATCGCGGCGTCGAGCGAAGCGGGGGTGCGGGTGAAGCCGACGAGTCGGCGCGCGATCGGGCGGTCGGCGGCGCGGGCGCGCGTCCAGATCGTGTCGCCGAGCCGAATATCGAGCAGGCTGCGGGCGCTGGCGTCGAGCGCGATCTCCCCGCCGCCCGGGAAGCGGCCTTCGAGGAGTTCAACCTGATTGATTTGCATCTGGCCGAAATCGTTGACGCCGATCAGGCGCAGATCGACCCAGCGCGTCGCATCGAGATTGGTCGCCGCGCGGGTGAAGGTATAGACTCGCGGCTCGACTAGCGCCACGTTCGGCAGGCGCTCCAGCACGTTGCGGATCGTCGGGGAGAGGTCGCCGGTCCCGACGCTGATGTCGGCCTGGCTGGCGGCGGCATACACGGCCCCTTGCGCCGCCGCCAGATTGCGCGCCGTGTAGGAGATCGCGACGACCCCGGCGACGCCGATCGCGATCCCGAGTAACGTCAGGAACGAGCGCAACGAACGATGGCGCAAATCACGGAGGGTTTTGATCAGCAGTATCGGCATCGCGCGATCGCTCCGGTCTCGGTGAGGGTTCTGCGGTGTACGGGGATTGTAGTCGGTATCACCATAGAGAACGGTTGGCAGAGAACGGTTGGCGCTTGCCGAGGGTGACCGGCTTACCGGGTATCGCTATTCGTGCGCTCCTGTTGCGGCGTGACGACATCTTCCAGGGGTATACCGGCGGCGCACAGCGGGCATTCCTCGGGAGGCCATAGGCCGCTCGCCTGTCGCGCGAGACTGAGCAACGGCAGCCCAATGCTGGCGGCGAACGCGGCCCCGGCTTCGCCGAGGGTCAGCAGGGCGGCGAATGCAACAGGCTGTGCACCATATGCCTGTAACTCCGCGTGGGTGGCGCGAATCGCCGATCCCGCGTTGATGATGTCATCGACGATCGCGATCCGCTTGCCGCTCACCTGCGCGCGAAGCCCCATCGGTACCTGATAGCGCGCGGTATAGAGTCCGGTATCGTATGCGAGGGCGACGCGCTCGCTGTAGGCAAACTCCACGTCGAGGGCGAGGGCGATTTGCTGGGCCAGGAATGCACCGCCGGTCAGCGGCCCGCAGATCAGTTCGGGGCGATAGACGGCGAGTTGGTTGGCGAGCGTCGCCGCAGAATGTTGCAGTGCCGCTGGACGGAGAAACAGCGGATCGAGGTCGAACCAGCGCTCACCGTGATGCCCAGACTCCAACCTGAAATGGCCCTGCCGTGCTGGCAACGCCTCCGGCTGTGCCTCCTGTTGCATTCTGCCTCCTCCGAACGAATGTTATGTGAAAGATGCCAGAGCGTAGTTTCGCAGATAGTCGATTCCGCACATAGGGTCTGTGCCGCGGGCCCAAGGAAAGTTCATGTATTTGGTACAAAAGCCTTGACAGTCGCGCACGCGCACCGTATAATCCGGTTGAATGTTGACATTCGGCAATTGGTGTTCTCTCGGCGCGAAGTGGTGAAGGCGCGATATGGGCATTGGCGGCGCACTCTCCCCCATGACCTATACCCCCCTGCGCGATGAGGTGCTAACGACGCTCCGTCAAGCGCTCATCGGTGGCGGTTTCACTGCTGGCGAACGGATCCGCGAGGTCGAACTGGCCGCGCGGCTCGGGGTCAGCCGGGGGACGCTCCGCGAGGCATTGCGCCACCTGGAGCAGGAAGGGCTGGTGATCACCAGCCCGCATCGTGGGACCTCGGTCGTCAACCCGAGCCACGAAGAGGTCAAGGATATTTACGGGCTGCGGATCGCGCTCGAAGGTTATGCCGCCGAACAGGCCGCGCTCGTCGCCACGCCGGACGATCTCGACGCCTTACAGGCTGTCGCGGATGACTTCAATGCGCTGTCCTCGACCGGGCGCGCGACATTGGCCCCACGCCTGGGCCTCGATCTCCATTTCCACCAGTTAATCTGCGAGGCTGGCGGCAATGCCCGGCTCCTGCGAACCTGGACCGAGTTGTGTGCCCCCCTCCGCTTGCTCCTCTCGGCTTTCGATGAGCCGTTCATGAACTCCAATGACGTGGTCGATCAGCACCAGCAGGTGATTGACGCCCTGCGCGCGCGCGATGGTGCCGCCGCACGGACGATTCTGATCGATCACCTGTTGGAGAGTAGCGACCGGATGATCAGGACGCTGCAGAATAGGCCAGCCGAACCGGAGCCGAAACTCGATCCCCTCCGGCCATAGGGTGGTCGCGAACACCATCATGCGGGCCGTTTTTGCCCGCTGGTTCGTGTCCACCCTCGTCACCATCGCGCACTCCGTCTCGGGCGGATGTGCGCGGATCCCGTGATACCCGAACGATCGATCCTCGGTGCGCGAACGGTAATCGGTCGCGCGCAAACCGGCGTAGCCCCGCATCGCCTCCGACAGCGCGGTCGGTCGTCCCAGGCGCGGCGCGCCTCCCCTTCCCGTTGAGATGAGCGATGACGCGCGGCGGCGCGCTGTGGAGGAGGACTGCGGATGGAGATGTTTGCATCGGCATTGCGCCAGGGTCGGCAACTTACCGGGCTCTACAATCCGGCCTACGAGCATGACGCCTGCGGTGTTGGTTTCGTCGCCGATGTCAGCGGCGTGCCGAGTCGCCGCGCGTTGATCGCCGCGTTGCGCGCCCTTGATAACCTTGCCCATCGCGGGGCCGTCGGTGCCGATGCGCGCACGAGCGATGGCGCGGGTATCCTGACCCAGGTGCCGAACGGGTTCCTCTGCACCGTCTTGCCGGAGCTCGCGGGCGAGGCCACGCCACCGCTTGGCGATCTGGCGCTGGGTACGCTCTTCCTCTCCCGCGTCGATGGCAGCGCTGGGGCGCGGTCGCGGTCGATCTTCGAGGCGGCGCTCCTCGGGCAGAAGCTCGCCCCGCTGGCCTGGCGTGATCTGCCGGTTCGGCCCGAGGTGCTGGGCGACGAGGCCCGCGCGGCCCTGCCGACGATGATTCAGTTGATCGTGCGCCGCCCGGAGGCCATTTCCGTCGATGAATTCGAGCGGCGACTGACGCTGGCCCGGCGCGAGGCCGAGCGTCGTGCGCTGGCCGACGAACTCGATCTGTACGTCGTCTCCCTCTCGGCGCGCACCGTCGTCTACAAGGGCCTGCTGGCCGGGGGCGATCTGGCGTCGTTTTACCCGGACCTCGCCGACGAGACCTACGAGACGGCGCTGACGATCTTCCACCAGCGGTACAGCACCAACACCGCCTCGACCTGGACGCTGGCGCAGCCGTTCCGCTTCCTCGCCCATAACGGCGAGATCAACACCGTGCAGGGGAATCGCCGCTGGACCGCCGCGCGCGAGGCGACGATGCGCGGCGGCGCGTGGGGCGATCGGGTGACCGAACTCGCGCCGATCACGCAAGAGGGTGGCAGCGACTCCGCCTCGCTCGACAATATGCTCGAAGTGCTGGTACGCAGCGGGCATGGCCCGATCGAGGCGCTGGCGATCCTCGTCGGCGAAGGGTGGGAGGGGCGCGACGATCTCGACCCCGCCCGTCGCGCTTTCTACGAGTATCACGCCCCGCTGATGGAACCCTGGGACGGCCCGGCTGCCCTGGCGGTTTCTAACGGGGTCGCGGTCGGCGCGGCATTGGATCGCAACGGCCTGCGCCCCGCACGGTATCGCCTGACCGCCGACGGCCTGCTCGTTGTCGCGTCCGAGGTCGGGGTGCTGGAGCCTGCGGGCGAAGAAACGTCGGCGATCCTCGAATCGGGGCGACTCGGGCCGGGACAGATGATCGCGGTGGACCTCTCCGATGGGAAGGTCATGCACCACGACGAGATCATCGGAGAACTCGCCGCGCGCCATCCGTATACCGAGTGGGTGGCGGCGCGTCACGTCAATCTTCCGTCTGCATCGGCGGAGACGGTCGAGGATCCCACGCCGACACCGGCGGAGGTCTTGCACCTGCAACGGCGCTACGGCTATAGCGCCGAGGATCTGCGCCTCGTGCTGACGCCGATGGGCGAAGGGGGCCATGAGGCGATCTGGTCGATGGGCGATGATACGCCGCTGGCGATCCTCTCCAACAAGCCGCGTGGCCTCGGCGACTATTTCCGCCAGCGTTTCGCCCAGGTGACCAACCCGCCGATCGACCCGATCCGCGAACGCGCGGTGATGGCCCTCGATACCTACCTCGGCCCGCGCGACGGCTTGCTGCCGCCGGAGCAGGCACCGGGCACGCTCCTGCACCTGTCCGGCCCGATCCTGACCCCCGCGCAGCTCTTGCAGATCAGCGAGTGGGGCTTACGCGATGGTGGCGAGTCGGTTGTGACGTTGCCAGCCTTCTTCGATGCCTGGAGCGGCGGTGCAGGTCTTTCGTCCGCGCTCGATAGTCTGGTTGCGACGGCGATCGACGCGATCGATCGTGGCGCGACCGTGATCGTCGTCAGCGACCGCTACGCCGGCGACGACGATCTCTCGGCGATTCCTTCGCTGCTCGCCGTGGCGTCGGTCCACCAGGGGCTCATCCGAGCCGGGCGCAGGATGGCGGCGGAGATCGTTGCCGAGTCCGGCGATGCTTGGACGACGCAGACGCTAGCCCTGCTGATCGCCTACGGCGCGGCGGCGGTCTGCCCGTGGCTCGCCTTCGCGAGTATCCGCACCCTCGCTGCGGAGGGGACGATCGGCACGCCCGCCGAGGCATCTGCGCGCTTCGTGACCGCGATCGAAGAGGGGCTGTTGAAGCTCCTCAGCAAGATGGGTATCTCGACGGTGCGGAGCTACCAGGGTTCCGGGCTCTTCGAGGCACTTGGCCTGAGCCGTGATCTCGTGAATACCTACTTCCCCGGCACCCCCTCGCCGATCGGCGGGATCGGGCTGAACGAGATCGCGGTGGATATCGCGGCGCGTGAGGCGGCGGCGCGTGAGGCCGAGGCGGTCGCGGCGGGTGGTGGTAAGGCCCCGCTGCCCGATCACGGATTTGTGCGCTACCGGCGTGACGGCGAGCGCCACGCCTATGCCCCGACGGTCGTCAAGGCGTTGCAGAAGATGACCGAGTCCGAGAACGGGTCGTTTGCCCCAGCGGCGGCGCGGTTCGAGGAACTGGTGGCCTCGAACGTCGATGAGCCGCTGGCGTTGCGCGATCTGATGAAGCTGGTCCCGGCCTATGCGCCGCTGCCGATCGAAGCGGTCGAGTCGGTCGAGTCGATCCGCAAGCGTTTCATCGCCACCGCGATGTCGCTCGGCGCGCTCAGCCCGGAAGCGTTCACCACCCTCGCCGCTGGCATGGACCTGATGGGTGCCCGCTCGAACAGCGGCGAGGGCGGCGAGGATCCCGATTGGTACCAGCCACAGCCGGACGGCTTGCGGCGGCACAGCCGGATCAAGCAGATCGCCTCGGCGCGTTTCGGTGTGACGGCGGAATACCTGGTCCACGCCGACGAGATCGAGATCAAGATGGCGCAGGGGTCGAAGCCCGGTGAGGGCGGGCAACTCCCGGCCCACAAGGTGACGGCGCTGATCGCGCGATTGCGGCACGCCGTCCCCGGCACGCAACTGATCTCGCCGCCGCCGCACCACGACATCTACAGCATCGAAGACCTGGCACAGTTAATCTACGACCTCCGCTCGGTCAATCCCTATGCGAAGATCGGCGTGAAGCTGGTCGCCACCGGCGGGGTCGGGACGATCGCGGCGGGGGTAGCGAAGGCCGGGGCCGACTACGTGCTGGTCAGCGGCCACAACGGCGGCACCGGTGCCTCGCCGCTCTCCTCGATCAAGGGCGCTGGCTTACCCTGGGAACTCGGGATCGCCGAGGCGCAGCAGACGTTGATCCGCAGCGGCCTGCGCGACCGCGTGCGCCTGCGTACCGATGGTGGCCTACGTAACGAGCATGACGTCGTTATCGCGGCGGCGCTCGGTGCGGAGGATTTCGGCTTCGGCACGGCGGCGTTGGTCGCGATCGGCTGCGATATGGCGCGGCAATGCCACCTCAACACCTGCCCGGCCGGGATCGCGACGCAGCGCGAGGATTTGCGCGCGAAGTTCACCGGCACGCCGCAGGGGGTCGTGCGCTACTTCACCTGGCTGGCGGAGCGCGTGCGCGCCTTGCTCGCCGAACTCGGCCTGTCTTCCCTCGATGATGCGGTCGGGCGGGTCAGCCTCCTCGGCACACGCTATCGCCGTGGGCGCCTGGCGACCCTCGACTTCAGCGCGGTCCTGGCCCCGCCACCGGGCGGCAAGCCGCGCCGCCACGACCCGAACTGGCGGCGCGAGAAGCATTACACGCCGCTCGCCGATTACCTGACCGACCGGGCGGGTACGGCCCTCTCGGGGGTCGGCCCGGCGCGGATCAGCGCCTCGATCCGCAACCGCGACCGCGCCACCGGTGCGGAACTGGCGGGCGAAATCGCGCGGCGGGTGGCCCCCGGTGCCGCTGGTGGCCCGGTGCCGCAGCCGATCGAGGTGACCCTCACGGGCAGCGCCGGGCAGAGCTTCGGGGCATTCTGCGTCGCCGGTCTCTCGCTGCACCTGACCGGTGAGGCGAACGACTATGTCGGCAAGAGCATGTCCGGCGGTCTGCTGGCGATCCGACCCGCTCCCGGCTTCGCCACCGCCGAGGCACCGCACGGCAGCCGTCCGGTGCTGGTGGGTAACACGGTCCTTTACGGCGCGACGGGCGGCGACATCTTCATCGCCGGTGCCGCGGGCGAGCGGTTCGCGGTGCGGAACAGCGGGGCGAACGCGGTCGTCGAGGGTGTCGGTGACCACGGGTGCGAGTATATGACCGGTGGCACGGTCCTGATCCTCGGCCCGACCGGGCGCAACTTCGCCGCCGGGATGAGCGCCGGACGGGCCTTCATCCTCGATGACGACGAGTTGTTCCCGCAGCGGTGCAGCACCGACGGGATCATTCGAACGCGGGTAGCGCGCGGCTCATCCGAGGCCGACGACATCCGGGCACTGCTGGTGCGCCATCACGAGATGACCG
>DATCMP010000436.1:0-3986 GCA_036563365.1 Thermomicrobiales bacterium | reverse complement strand
TCGCGCAGGGTGATGTTCATAGCGAGTGGGCCAGTGGGCGAGTGGGCGAGTAACGAGTAGTAAATTTTGTTCCGACACGCCAAATGGTGCGTTTCGCTTGCATACTCGTCGACACAGCACACCTCGTTATCAGCAGAGCGTACGGTGAATCTTCGCGAACCAGCTCATCGGCACGCTGGCGCACTGGCCCACTCGCCCACTCGTCACTCGGCCAGGACTTTCTCCCGCGCGGAGGGCTGTCCGTCGGGCGTCGGCGGGAGATACTTGAGGGTCGTCTTGTCCACCACGCGGTCGGTGAAGAGGATCCCATCGAGGTGATCGATCTCGTGTTGCAAGGCCCGCGCGACCATCCCCTCGGCGCGGATACGGACCTCGCGGAAGTCGAGATCCCGCGCCTTGACGACGATCCGTTTGGCGCGCGGCACATCGCCAACCCAATGCGGGATACTGAGGCAGCCTTCGGATGGTTCGACCTGCGTGCCGGTCGCCTTGACGATCTCGGGGTTGATCAAGGTGAGGCTCGCCCCGCGCTCGCCCTCTTCGTAATAATCGTCGGGGACATCGACGGTGATCATGCGGAGCAGCACCCCGACCTGCGGCGCGGCCAGCCCGATACCGGGGGCGGCGAGCATCGTCTCGAACATATCTTCTGCGAGGCGCCGGATACCGGCATCAACCCGCTTGATCTTGAGTGCCTTTTGTCGAAGGCGCGGGTCACCCTCGATGATAATTTTCAGAATCGCCATTGATCCCTCCCCACTATCCTTTTGTGCTAAGTGCTACCTATCCCGCTGGCACGACGCCATCGACGTAACGATCTCAGCCCGATTTCGCGCACCTTGTCCTGTATTCTTGGGCCAAGTATAGCACGGCCGATCACACCCCGGCGAGTGGACGCACCGAAACCCGCGCGAAGTTGTGCGAATTGCCCGAAGCAGGAAAATGATCACCGCAGAGAGAAGGTCAAGTAGACGCAAAGATGCGGAGGAAGAAGGAGCGTCGCAGAGCGGGGGCGAGGGGGCGAGGGGGCGAGAATTTAACCACAGAGCGCACAGAGCGCACGGAGAGGAGGACGGGAGGAAGACGAGAGAACAGGACGACTGATGATACAGACAGTGAGGGGAGGAGTGCGCGGAGGGCGCGAGAGGGACGAGGGGAGGGTGGAGACGGAGGAGCGCGGCGTCGCGGGGCAATAGGGCGACCCCAAGGGGGCGAGAAAATCTCGTCACTGCGCCACGGCGTTTCCGCCCCTCGGCATCTCCGCGCCTAACCCGTTCCCTCCCCCCCTCGTCTCTATGGCCTCGGTGCGCTCTGTGGCTAAATTCTCGTTCCTCTCTGCGAATCTCTGCGCCTCTGCGCCTCTGCGGTGAGCTGTCGCGCCCTTGACGCCGCGCCGCCGCGCCAGCCATACTCACGCCATGACGTGTCAGCCACCGAAACGCCGCCACCGCCGCCTCCCGTGGCTTATCCTCACGGTGGCCTTGCTCACACCCCTGTTGTGCGTGTCGCTGATCGAGCTGCGCTTGTTCATCGCGGCGCGGGGCGCGATCTTCCACGACATCGGCGCGGTGCCATCACGCCGCGTGGCGATCGTCTTCGGAGCGCAGGTTCTCCCGGACCGGCGCTTAAGCGTGGCGCTGGCGAACCGCGTCGATGCCGGGATCGCCCTCTATCGGGCGGGCAAGGTCGCGCAGCTCCTGATGACCGGCGACAGCCGCGAGGAAGACTACGACGAAACCGGCGCGATGCGCGATTACGCCGTCGCCCGCGGTGTCCCGGCGTCGGCGATCCTGCTCGACCCGGCGGGGCTACGGACCTACGATAGTTGCTACCGCGCCCACAACACCTTCGGCATACGCGACAACGAAGCGATCCTCGTCACCCAGGAATACCACCTACCGCGCGCCATCTATACCTGCACCGGTCTCGGCGTGAGGGCGATCGGCTTCGTCGCCGCGCCCTTCGGCGGGCCGCGCGGTCGCGAAGCCGAAGGGCGCGAGCACCCCGCCCGCTGGCTCGCCTGGTGGCAACTCAACGTCAGCCACCCCACCCCACCCACCGTGCGCTAACGGGACGGTGCACCGCAGAGGCGCAGAGGATCGCAGAGAAGGCACGGGAGAAACGAGAATTTAACCACCGAGCGCACAGCACGCAGAGAGAGGGAGACGAAACAAGGGACGAAGTAACGCAGTGACGACGAGGGATGGAGCACCGATGGGCGAACGATGTATCTCTCCCGCCCCCTCTCGTCCTCTCCCCTCCGTCTCTGTGCGCGCTGTGCGCTCGGTGATCCAACCCCGTCCCCTTCTATTCCTCCTCTGCGTCGCTCCCTCTTGCTCCGCGTCTCTGCGTTCAACCGTCCCGTCTCTGCGCCTCCGCGGTGATCTGTCCCGTTAGCGCACAGGGCGCAGGCGGCTGAGGAGCCGCCGCGCGAGGTCGGCGAACTCGTCCACGCCGAGGCGGGTGACCCCCCAGGCGTAGCAGACGGCACCGAGCGCGATCGGGATGAGCAGGGTCAGCACCTCGCGAAGGAGCGTCGGGCCGGGGAGATTGCGCTCGATCAACGTTGCGGCACCCCACGCGACGAGGGCCATCGCGAGGCTGACGCCGACGCAGACGGCCAGGGTGCGCCGGTAGGCCCGCCACTCACCCGCGCCGAGGAACCGTCGCCCGAGCCAGAACATCACCAGGGCGTGGAAGGTCCACTGGATCGAAATCGCGCCGACCAGCGCCACCATCCCGAAGCGCCCGACCAGCGTGACCTCGACCGCGATGTAGAGCAGCACCGCCGCCACCCCCACCAGTTGCGGCGTGAGGGTGTTGCGGCGCGCGTAGAAGACATTGATCAACAGTTGGTCATACGCCTGAAAAAAGGTGCCGGGGAGATACCAGACGAGCGCGAGGACGATCAGGCTGGCGCTGGCGGCGTCGGTCGCGCCGTGGCGGAAGATCACGTTGACCAACGGCGCGGCAAGCGCCAGCAGCCCGAACGTCGCCGGGGCGATCAGCACCGTCGTCATCCGCAGCGCGGCGGAGAAGGTCGCCCGGAACCCCTCCTCGTCACCGGATTCCGCCTGCCGCGATAGGGCGGGCAACGCGCCGAGCGAGATCCCGGTGGCGACGAGGCCGAGGACCAGTTGCTGCAACGTGGTGGCGTAGCGCATCGCCCCGAGCGCATCCTGGCTGGTGTTGAAAGCGAGGCTGCGGTCGATGATCTGCCCGAAGGTGTTGGCGAAGAGCCCGATGAAGATCGGGATGTAGAGCCGGAAGATGCTGCGGATCGCCGGGTGACGCAGATCGAACGCGAAGCGCGGTAGCGCGTCCCAGACCCCCGGCAACTGGATGACGACGAGCAGCACCGCCCCGATCAGCACGCCGACGACCATGCTGGTGACGCCGAGCCAGCGCGCCAGCAGGATCGTCGCCAGGATGATCGCGCCATTGCGCGCCGCCTGCGACGCCGACGGCCAGACGAAACGCCCGAGCGCATAATTCGCCGCCAGGAAGACCGCCGACACGCCGAGCAGCAGGACCGCGGGCAGGATCAGCCGGACGTTCTGGATCGTGAGGGCCAATTCTTCGGCGGTCGGCGGTTCGGCAGCGGGACCGGTGCCGCCGGCCCCGAAGCGCAACCAGGCGGTCACGAGCGGCGTGGCGAAGATTTCGAGCAGGATGGTCACGCCGCCCAGGACCAGCAGCACCAGCGTCAGCAACGTGCCGAGGATTCGACGCAATTCCTCACGTCGCGCGGGCGTGACATACTCACTGAGGACCGGGACCAGCGCCGAGGCGACCGCCCCGCTGATCAACAGATCGTAGAGGATCGTCAGCATACTGTCGGCGAGGGTGAACGGGCGGAAGTTGACGCCGGTGCCGAAGTAATACGACGCCAACTGCTCGCGCACCAGCCCAAAAAGCCGCGAGAGGAGGTTGCCGACGGCGATGATCAGCGCCGCCGAGGCGATGCCGCGCCGCGCCACAGATTG
>DATCMP010000349.1:0-7768 GCA_036563365.1 Thermomicrobiales bacterium | reverse complement strand
CATCGCGATGTCGGCGTCGCGCAGCAGATCTTCGACCCGGCTATAGTCGCTCGTGGTGAGGACGATCCCGATGCTGGTGGTGATCCGATGGTCATGCCCGGCGATCGTGATCGGCATGGCGAGCGCCGCCGCGACCCGTTCGGCGACCTGCATCGCCTCGTAGACATCGCCGACATCCGCGAGCAGGATCGTGAACTCGTCGCCGCCCTGGCGGGCCAGCGTGTCCGTGTCGCGCAGGCAGGCGCGCAGGCGCGCCGCCACCGCCACCAGGAGTTGATCGCCCACGTCGTGGCCCCAGCTATCGTTGACATCCTTAAAGCGATCGAGATCGAGGAAGAGGACCGCGCTGCCGCCGCCATCGTGCCGCGCGCGGGTGAGCGCCTGGCCGACCCGGTCGGTGAAGAGCGCGCGATTGGGCAGGTTGGTCAGGGGATCGTGGAACGCCTGGTGGGCCAGCCGCGCCTCCAGCGCTTTGCGCGCGGTGATGTCACGTATCGTGGCCATCCGCGCCGGGCGACCGTGGTAGCGGATCGTGCGGCCGGTCACCTCCGTCGGGAGGAGCGTCCCATCCTTGCAGCGCTGGCTGATCTCGTATGGCTGGTCATAACCGGCGCGGATATGGGCCGCGGCGGTGGCGCGGTCGTCGGGGGCGACCAGGTCGACCGCCAGCCGCCCGATCACGTCGCCCGGCTCGTACCCCAGCAGCGCGGTAAAGGCCCGGTTGATGGCGAGTACCCGGCCCCCCTCGGTGATCGCGATCCCCTCGCTGGTGCCATCGAGCAGGCTCTCGAAGCTCTCGGCGCTCTCGCGCAGCGCCGCCTCGGCCGCTTTGCGCGCCGTGATGTCCTGGATCGAGCCGAGCATCCGCGTCGCCACCCCTGCTTTGTCGCGCAAGATGAAGCCGCGATCGAACACCAGCGCGGCGCTGCCATCGGCGCGCAGGAAACGATATTCGTCCGCCCAATGTGCCGAGCCGCCATCGATCGCGGCGTGGATGCTGGCGACGATGCGGTCGTGGTCGGCGGGGTGGATGTGGCGCTTCCACCAGTCGATATGCGGCTCGATCGTCGCCGGGTCATAGCCGAAGACGAGTTGGATCGCCTCGTTCCACCAAAGCGCATCGTTGCCCAGATCCCAATCCCAGACGGCGTCGTTGGTCGCGCGGGCGACGAGGCGGAAACGCTCATCCTGCGCCTGGAGGACGGCCACGGCCTGTGTTCGCTCGATCGCCAGCGCGGTCAGCCCGACCAGGTGGATCAGCGCCTGCCATTCGGCCTCGCCGGGCTGCCGGGGCGTCGTGTAATAGACGGCGAAGGTGCCGAGCAGGCGCTGTTCGTGCGGCGTGGCGTCGTTGCCGGGGGCCAGGATGGGGATCGACCAACACGCGTGCAGGCCATATTCCCGGGCGATCGCCGTGTAGTCGCTCCAGAGCGGGTCGGTGGCGATGTTGGAGACGATCACAGCGGCGCGGCGGGCGGCGGCGGTGCCGCACGAGCCGATCCCCTCGCCGACCGAGATCATCCCCACCGCCGCGTTGTACGCGGGCGGGAGCGACGGGGCGGCGAAGGGGGCGAGGAGCCCCAGCCGCTCATCGAGCAGGTGGATCGACACCAACCCGCCGTTACTGATCGCTTCGACCTGGAGGGCGAGGGCGTTCAGCGTCTCATCGAGCGGCGCGTTGCGCGCGATCCGTTCCAGGATGTCGGCCTGGTTCGCGAGGAGCGTTTCGGCGTAGACGCGCTCGGTGATGTCCCGGTAATTCAGGACGATGCCGTTGATCCCCGGCTCATCGAGGAGGTTCGTCCCGCGCACCTCGATCTCCCGCCACTCCTCGTCGGCGCGCCTCAGGCGCACGGTGCCGGTCGCGGTGGCGCGGTGGGCGGTGAGGAGCTTCGCGAAGAGTTGTCGGGCGATCGGTTGGTCGTCCGGGTGGAGGCGGGCGAAGATGTCGGTGCCGAGCAATTCCGCCGGATCGAAGCCGATGATCGGGATCGCGGCGGGGCTGTTGTACCGGGCGACGCCGCGCTCATCGACGATGGCAATCCCGTCGGCACCGTTCTGGACGAGCGCGCGGAAGCGCCCCTCGCGCTGCCGTAACTCGTTGGCGAGCAGGCGCAGGCGGAGCAGGGCCAGCAGGAAGAGCCCGGCGGTGATCGCGACGATCACCGGGACGTTGACATATGCGCCCCGCACGTTCTGGAGCGCCACGATCACGGGGCCGGTGAGGGCCGCACACGCCAGCACGGGGAGCCTGCCCGTTGGCAGATCGGCCTCTTGCTCCACCGGGATGGGCGCGTCGCGGAACGAGGGATGCAGCGCCAGCACGCCCTGGAGGGTGTAGGCGAGCAACCACCCGAGGTCGATCGGGTGTCCGGCCTGTTGGTCCCCCCGCACGACCAGGATCGCCGAGGCGATGTCGCTGGTGAAGACGAGGAGGAGGGCCATGATCAGCAACCGCAGGCTGACGCTGAGGCGTTTGAACCCGAGGGCGAGCCGTACCGCCGCCCCGAGGAGGAGCATGTCCAGCAATGGATGGGCGCTGGTGGGCAGGCGGTCGAGGAGCGTGCCGGTGCCGCTGGAAAGCTGTGGCCCGATCAGGAAGACGCCGATCACCATCCCCGCGCCGCTGGCGATGATCGCCGTATCGATCAGCGTGGTGGCCCGCTCGCCTCCGGTATAGGCCCGGATGAGCAGCAGGACGCCGAGGCAAATGATGAAGCCCCCGGCCAGATAGAGGAGGTTGGCGGTGACGGAAACGACGGTGACGCTGTCGCGCCCGCGGCCGGGGGCGGCCCAGAAAAGGTTGCCGAGGACCGCGCAGGTATTGCCGAGCGCCAGGAGATACCAGAGGCGGCGATGGGCCGGCTTGTTGCGGCGGATCCCGACGAGGATGGCAGCGACGGTGGCACCACCCAGCGCGGCGAAGAAGAGGTCTTGCGCCGCATCGGCACCGGTGAAGAAATCAAGGCTCGTGACGAATAGGCCACCCAGTAAATAGAGTAGCCAGGGTTGTCGCCAAAATTGTAGGGACCGCGGCGGTGTCATCGTGGTGCCCTGTCGCGGTGTGCCGCGCGCTATTGTGCGACCCTGACTGACTTGTTCGATGCTGGCACAGGGACGGCGAATGCTCGCAGTATACCGGGTCGATCATGCCCAACGGTATGGCGCGATGGTCCTATCCCCGGTGGTGCCTTCGTCTGACGCGCCACGCGGCGGCGCCCGGCAAGGGCGGGCAGGGGCGACGATGGCCTATGCAGGATCCTGGGGGATCGCGCCCGACGGCGTACCGGGCTGGGGACAGGGACAAACCGCCGACGCTGCATACGCCGATGGCCGGGCGGTGTCGGCCCGGCCATCGTGCGTTGTCTCGCGTGGGTTGCGCCGTCGTTCCGTGGCTCAGGCGACCGGGAGCGCGGCCTGTGCGAGCAGGAACTTCACGGTATCGGCGAAGCGTGCGCCCCAGGCGGCCTCGTTATGCCCCGCGCCCTCATCTTCGATGTAGCGCAGTTGGTCGCCCGCAAAACCCTTCTCCGTCAGCAGATCGCGCAGGCGATGGGTGTCGGCGAGGGCAGTATCCCCGTGGGCCGTGCCGGTATCGAAGTAGAGGCGACCCGTGGTGCGGTCGGCCTCCGCGATGAACGAAAAGATCGCCCCCTCGGCGAACCAGAGCGATGGGCTCATCGCCCCGGCGAAGCCGAAGACGTCGTCGTAGCGGAAGAAGGCGTAGAGGGAGATCAGCCCGCCCATCGACGAGCCGAGCATCCCGGTGTGCTCCGCATCGGGCAGGGTGCGGAAGCTGGCATCGACATACGGCTTCAGCGTGCCGGTGATGAAGGCGAGATAATCTTCGCCGCGCCCGCCGCCATGCCGCTCGTCGATGAAGGGGCTGTATTCATCGAGGCGTTCCGGCCCCATGTTGGGGATACCGACGATGATCGCCTCGATCCCCTCCGCGGCGAGGGCCTCCATCGTCTCGTCCACATGCCATTCCTCGTTGAAGGCGGTGGCCCGGTCGAAGAGATTCTGGCCGTCGTGCATGTAGATGACCGGGTAGCGCCGATCGCCCTCGGCGTAGCTCGGGGGCAGGTAGACCTTGAGGTCGCGCACGTTGCCGAGTTCGGCGCTCCAGAGGTTGGCGATCGTCATCACGTTGCCGGTGATCGTGTGCTCCCCCTCGGCCAACGACGCGAAGGTGGTGGCGGCTTCGGTGGTGTCGAGGGTGTCGAGCAGCGGGTTCGCCTCGGCGTTCTTGGCGGCGACCGGTTGGCAGAGGATCACCAGCGAGCGCCCGCCCAACTCGTAGGTGCTACCGGGGGCGAAAGCACCGGCCTCGGCGCGCGGGTTGCTGGTGTCGAGCAGCACTTCCCAGGGCAGGCCATCCTCGGCACCAGGCAGCGTGAAGGGGATGGTGTCGTGGTAGGCGTTGAGCAACAGGAAGAGCACGTCGTCGACCATCGGGCGACCGCGCTCGTCGCGCTCGTCCATCACCTCACCGTTGAGGAGGAGGCCGATGCAGCGGACGAAGCCATCGCTCCACTCCTCATCGGTCATCTCGCCGCCGTCGGGGCGATACCACTCGATATCCTTGATCTCGTCGCCGCGGATGCTGCGACCCTGGAAGAAGGAGCGGCGATGGAGGACCGGGTGCTCCTTGCGGAGGGCGATCAGGCGCTGGGTGAAGTGCAGCAACTCGCGCTCGGGCTCGCCGAGATCCCAGGTGAGCCAGCTGATCTCGTCGTCCTGGCAGTAGGCGTTGTTGTTGCCCCGCTGCGTGCGGCTGCGCTCGTCGCCCGCGGTCAGCATCGGCACCCCCTGCGAGAGGAGGAGGGTCGCGAGCATGTTGCGCTGCTGCCGGGCGCGCAGGGTGTTGATCGCCGGGTCGTCGGTCGGCCCTTCGACGCCGCAGTTCCAGGACTCGTTGTTGTTGTCGCCGTCGTTGTTCCCCTCGCCGTTGGCCTCGTTGTGCTTCTCGTTATAGGAGACGAGATCGCGCAGGGTGAAGCCGTCGTGCGCGGTGATGAAGTTGATGCTGGCGTAGGGCCGGCGACCGTCGCCCTGGTAGAGGTCGCTGGACCCGCTGAGCCGATAAGCCATCTCGGCGACCTGGGCCTCGTCGCCCTTCCAGTAGCGGCGGACGGTGTCGCGGTATTTACCGTTCCACTCGGCCCAGAGGATCGGGAAGTTGCCGACCTGATAGCCGCCGGGTCCGATGTCCCACGGCTCGGCGATCAGCTTGACCTGCGAGAGCACCGGATCCTGGTGGATGATGTCGAAGAAGGCGGAGAGGCGGTCCCCCTCGTAGAGGCCGCGCGCCAGGGTGGCGGCGAGGTCGAACCGGAAGCCATCCACATGGCATTCGAGGACCCAGTAGCGCAGGCTGTCCATGATCAGCTGCAAGGAGCGCGGCTGGAGGACGTTCAGACTGTTGCCGGTGCCGGTGTAATCCATGTAATAGCGCTGGTCTTCGGTGAGGCGGTAGTAGACCGGGTTGTCGATCCCCTTCATCGAGAGGTGCGGCCCGAGGTGATTCCCCTCGGCGGTGTGGTTGTAGACGACATCGAGGATAACCTCGATCCCGGCGGCGTGGTACGCCTTGACCATTGCCTTAAACTCGCGCACCTGCTCGCCGCCATCGCCGCTGCTGCTGTAGGGGGAGTGCGGGGCGAAGTAGGCGAGGCTGTTGTAGCCCCAGTAATTGCGGAGCCCCTTCTCCTCCAGGTGGCGGTCGTTGACGAACTGGTGGATCGGCAGCAACTCGATCGCGGTGACGCCGAGCGACTGCAAGTAGCGGACGACCGGCGCGTAGGCCAGGCCGGCGTAGGTGCCGCGCAACGGCCGCGGCACGGCGGGGTGCAGCTTCGTGAACCCCTTGACGTGCAACTCGTAGATGATCGAGTCGTGCAGCGGGGTATTCGGCGCGCGATCGTCGCCCCAATCGAACGACGGGTCGATCACGACGCAGCGGGGCATGAACGGCGCGCTATCCCGATCGTCCGGGGTGAAGTCCTCGTCGGGGTTGCCGATCGTGTAGCCGTAGACGGCGTCATCCCAGCGGATATCGCCGCTGAGGGCCTTGGCGTACGGATCGACCAGCAGCTTGCTGGGATTGAACCGCAGACCGTTCTGCGGCTCGTAGGGGCCGTGGACCCGGTAGCCGTACAACTGGCCGGGGCGGACGCCGGGCAGGTAGCAGTGCCAGACCTGATCGGTCTGGTCGGCGATCGGGATCCGCACCGACTCCATCGGCGCGTCGGGGCTATCGAAAAGGCAGAGCTCTACGCCGGTGGCGTGCTCGGAGAAGATCGCGAAGTTCACACCCTCGCCGTCCCAGGTTGCGCCGAGCGGGTACGGCTTGCCGCTCCAGATCGTTGTCGCTGTCATCGTTCGCTCATTTCTCGCTGCTCATCCCACTCCAGCGGGCGGCGCGGCTGACGCTCTTGCACACCGTACTGCGGCCCGGCTCCTGCCGGGCAAATAGGCGCGGTTGTGGCGACATACGTCCATTCCCATATTCGATACATGCAAGAAATGTGCCGAGGGCGAGTGGGCGAGTGGGCGAGTGGGGGACGGAACAGGAGGCGCGGAGACGCGGAGAGGGCGGGGAGGGCTGGTGCGATGGTGTACACCTCTCCCCTGAAGCGGGAGGGTGAAGCGATCAGCTTGGATGATCTATTGCAACTCGTTATCTGTATTGCTATGCTGCCCCGACAGATCGGGATAAAGCGGTCCGGGTATGTCAGGCAGGACTGTAGGGGTAGTGATCTGGTCCTTGGTGGAGGACAGCATATGCAGCAACGGGAACCAAGGCGTACTCAACTGTCGGCTATCCTTGGCCCTACGGCGATATCGTGCCCGGTGTGGAATGGGATAAACGGGCCAAATTGCCGGTGGTGAATGCAGGGGTTGGTGCATGTGCGCCGTGCCTCACGCTCAGTGCTGGCATATGTACGATATAGCGAGGAGCGCGTATGACAATCGGGCAGGGCGCGCGATACCGGGGGGCGTTACTGGGGCTGGCGGCGGGGGACGCGGTGGGGACGACGGTGGAGTTCACCACGCCGGGGATGTTCGCGCCGGTGACGGAGATGGTCGGGGGCGGGCCGTTCAGACTCAAGGCGGGGCAGTGGACCGATGACACGTCGATGGCGCTCTGCCTCGCGGAGAGTTTGATCGAGCGTCGCGGGTTCGATCCGCTCGACCAGTTGGCGCGGTATACGCGCTGGTATCGCGAGGGGCATCTGAGCAGCACCGGCGACTACTTCGACATCGGCGGGGCCACGGCGACGGCCCTAAATCGTTTCGCGCGCACGGGAGAGCCGTACTGTGGCTCGACCGCCCCGCGCTCAGCAGGGAATGGCTCGATCATGCGGCTGGCCCCGGTGCCGCTGGCGTTCGCCGCCGACCCGCGCGCGGCGATCCGGTTGGCGGGGGAGAGTTCGCGGACGACGCACGCGGCCCCGACAACGATCGACGGCTGCCGCTACCTGGGGGCGCTGCTGGTCGGCGCGATTAACGGCGTGCCGAAGGCGGAACTGCTCGCGCCGGGGTATAGCCCGGTGCCGGGATATTGGGCCGAAGAACCGCTGTGCCCGGAGATCGGGGCGGTGGCGGCGGGCTCGTTCCGCGAGAAGGAGCCGCCCGCGATCCGCGGGAGCGGCTATGTGGTCGCCTCGCTGGAAGCGGCGCTCTGGGCGTTCGCGCGCAGCGACTCGTTCGCGGCGGGCTGCCTGCTGGCGGTCAATCTCGGCGAGGACGCGGATACGACGGC
>DATCMP010000416.1:0-1824 GCA_036563365.1 Thermomicrobiales bacterium | reverse complement strand
CGGCGGACAGCCGGGGTATGGGAGCGATCCCTATAGCTATAGCCTGCAAGATGGGACGCGCCTGACCGAGACGGATCGCGGGGTGGTCCTCGCGGGGCAAGCCCAGTATTTCTTCGCTTTCGCTTCGATAGAAGCAGATTTCGCCCGCTATGGCACGATTTTCGATAATATCATCGGCACGGTGGTAATCACCGGACCCTAATAGACAAAGGTGCGCGAAAGCGACGACGAGGACAGGAGACGCGATGAGCGACGATCGCGCACAAGACGAGCGCAATCAGATCGGGGCGGCCCAGGAGGTGCGCTCCCGTACCCGCGGCGGGCTCAACGCCACCGCCTTCGGGTTGAGTGATATTGGCTGCCACCGCTCGGTGAACCAAGACACCCTGGGCAACCGGATCGGACAGTTCACCGCTAAAACGGAAGAGTTGGGACTGCTGTACGCCATCGCCGATGGGATGGGCGGTCACGCACGCGGCGAAGTGGCGAGCGCGATCGCCATCGAGCAGTTGTTCGCCCGCTATTACGAGAGTGACGCTCGTATCGAGGCCCGCCAGACCCTCGCTCGCGTGATGATCGAGACCAATGCCGCCGTCTATCAAGCCGGACTCGACGCGAATAGCGGCACAATGGGCACGACCCTGACGACGATCCTGTTGCGCGACAATATCCTCTATGTCGGCAATATCGGTGACAGTCGCACCTACCTCATACGCGGCGGCAAGATCAAGCAATTGAGCCAGGATCACTCGCTGATCGGCGAGCAGGTGCGGAGCGGCTTGCTCACCGAAGCGCAGGCGCGTACCAGTTCGATCCGCAACGTCATCACCAGGGCGGTCGGGTACCGCGAACAGGTCGAGCCGGACACCTTCGCCTTCACCGTCCATGTCGGCGACATCCTGCTCCTCTGCTCGGATGGCTTGCACGGGCTGGTCGAGAATGAGGAACTGGCGCGGATCATCAGCACAAAAGGGCTGGGCGAGGCGACGACGGAACTGATCGAACTCGCCCGCGAGCGTGGGGGGCCGGATAATATCACCGCGCTACTCGTGCGAATCGATCAACTCGGGGAAGTCGCCCCCGCGGCAGAGTCCGGACGGTCGCCGCGGACCGCCGCGACGGACCCCGATGACGATGAAACCAAACCATTGCCACAGATCTCGCTCGGCCACACCGAGGAGATCATCGCCGATCCGATATCGAACAGCGCCACAACCTCCGAGGCGGTGACCCTGCCGAGCACCCGACGCATCCAGGAAACGGTACCCAGCGCCCCAGCCCCGCCTCCGATGCGCGTAGCGGCGAAACCGGTAACGATCATACCGCCCGCACCGCCCCAGGCGCGGGCACCTATCTGGCTCTTCGTGCTCATCCCGTTGCTGTTGATCGCGATCGTGGCGGCGGGAGCCTTCGCGATCGTTCGTGAGCGCGACAGCGGGCAGCAAACCCAACCGATCGTCGCACCGATCAACACCGTGGCCCCGACGGTCATCGCGACCGCAACGCCGTCGCCGGTTGGCGCGGCGGCGAGCGTGCCGACGCCGTCCGCAGCACCAAGCACCCCAACGGCCTCCACCGGCGCGGCACCGGTTGGCGCACAACCGACGACCGCGAGCGGCCCGGGGGGCCTGCCGGTCCTTCCGCGCGCAACCCCATCATCGACGGTCGGCGCGGGGAGCGGTACGGGGAGCGGCCAGCGGGCCAGGATCAGCGGCACGATACGCTTCGGCAATAATGTTGCCATCCCCGACAACTTCTCGCGCGACTGGGTCGTTGTCCTGATCGATCAGGCGGAGTGGCAGCAACGACGACAGGCCGCCGAGC
>DATCMP010000384.1:0-4289 GCA_036563365.1 Thermomicrobiales bacterium | reverse complement strand
CCCGCCCTCATCCGCCACGACTCGCCGTTCGGTCGCTGGGAGATGGCCCGCGCGTTGCCCGCGCCCGCATTGCGGGAGTATGTCCGAGGCTATGAGGGCTACACCGAGGAGGTGACGAACTTCGCGCTGCGCCTGGAGGTCCCCTCGCGCGATGTGGCGCTGATCATCAACTTCGGCCCAGCGTTCGTGGTCGCGGGGCCGGGCGACCGGCCCGCGCCGGTCACCTGCGGCAGCTTCGTGGCCGGGTTGCACGACGCCCCCGCGCTCGTCGCCGCGACCGGCCCGAGCGATTGCCTGCAAGTCGATTTCACGCCGCTCGGCGCGTACCAATTCTTTGGTGTGCCGATGGTGTCGTTGACCGGTCGCACCGTCGCCCTCGCCGAGATCCTTGGTCCGGCGGCGGCGACACGCCTCGTGGAGCAGTTGCGCGACGCGCCGTCCTGGGAGGCGCGCTTCGCCCTGCTCGACACGCTGATCGCCGCGCGACTCGCCGCCGCCCCGCCGCCGTGCGACCGCCTCACCTGGGCCTGGGAGCGGCTGCACGCCGCGCACGGGCGATGCGACATCGCCGCGCTCGCCACCGGGATCGGCTGGAGCACCCGACACCTGATCGCGCGGTTCCGCGACGGTTTCGGCCTGCCGCCAAAAACCCTGGCGCGTGTCCTCCGCTTCGACCACGCCGTGCGTCTCCTGCAACGCCGCGACGCCGCGCCGGACTGGGTCGCCCTCGCCAGCGCCTGCGGCTACTACGATCAGGCCCACCTCATCCGCGACTTCCGCGCCTTCTCCGGCCAGACCCCCGCCGCGTTCGCCCGCCGCCAGATCCCCGACGCGGGCGGGCTGCACGGCGATTGACCATCCCGCTCAGTCCACCATCACCACGCCGAGCGGCATGTCGCGCTCGGCGGCGTCGAAGTCGTCGGATGGCAGCGAGGGCGGTGCAGCGTTCTCCTGTGTGGTGCTGAGGAGGGCGTGCGCGGCGACGATCGCCTCGGTGGCGCTCCAATGGAAGCGCTCGGGGCCGATCGCGGCGGTCAGGCCGGCGCGATCGAACATCTTGCGTACCGGTGGCTGGAGCCCGCAGATGAAGAGCGCCCCCCCGTGCACCGCCTGTTCGCGCCAGAAGTGCTCGATCGCGTGCAGGCTCGATGCGTCGATCAGCGGCACGCCGCGCATCGAGAGGATGATCGCCCGGGGGTGGTGCAGCCGTTCGAGTTCGGTCGTCAGTTGCCCGGTCGCCCCGAAGTAGAGCGACCCGCTGATATAGACGACCTCGATCCCGTCCACCTCGCCGTTCAACGACAGCCCCCCCGCCCGCAGCCGCGCCCAATCGACCGGTGCCGACACGATCTCCAACCGCGAGACCTGATTGAGGAAGAGCAGCAGACTGACGCCGACCCCGACGACGATCGCCTGGGTCAGGTCCAATGCCATCGTCGCGAGCATCGTCACCAGCAGCACCAGCAGCGGTGCCGACAAACGGCGGGCGACGTAGAAGCGGATGACGTGCCACTCGTTCATCCGAAAGGCCGTCACCAGCAGCACCCCCGCGAGCGCCGCCAGCGGGATCCGCCCGATCGTCGAGCCGAGGAGCAGCGCCCCGGCCAGCAACGTCAGCGCGTGGATGACGCTGACCAGCCGCGTCACCCCGCCCGCCTTCACCCCGACGCTCATCCGGGCGATCGCGGCGGTGGCCGGGACGCCGCCGAAGAACGGCAAGAGGATGTTGCCGACCCCCTGCGCGACCAACTCCTGATTGACGGCGAGCTTCTGCCCGGTCATCCGCCCCGCCACCACCCCCGCCAGCAGGCTCTCGATCGCGCCGAGCGCGGCGATCGCCACGGCGGGGCCGAGGAGCGGCGAGAGGAGGTCGAGGTCGGCGCGCGCGGGGATGTAGCGATCGGGGAGGATCAGGGTCGCGGGGATCGTGCCGATCAGCGTCACCGGCCAACCGAGCAGGGCGGCGAGGGCGGTGACGACGACGATCCCGAGCAGGGCGGCGGGCAGCCTGGCACCCCAGCGGAAGCGCGGCAGGATGATCATCGTCGCCATCACGCCGAGGGCGCAGATGACAGCGTGGATATTGATCGGCGGGAGGGTGCCGGAGAAGTAGCCGAGGAGTTTGCGCGCCGAGGAGGCGTTGCCGGGGGTCTGGACGCCGAGGAAATTGTCGATCTGGCCGATCGCGATCACCAGAGCGATCCCGCTGGTGAAGCCGGTGATCACCGGCGCGGGGATGAAGTTGATGATCCGCCCGAGCCGGAAGAGGCCGAGCGCGAGGACGATCAGCCCCGCCAGCAGCCCCGCGAGCCAGAGGCCGCGCAGCCCGTATTCCTGCGCGATCACGATCAGCACCGCCGACATCGCGCCGGTCGGGCCGCTGATCTGGTACGGCGCGCCGCTCAGCGCGCCGATCACGAACCCGGCGATGATCGCGGTGACCAGCCCGGCGGCGGCGGTCGCGCCACTCGCCACGCCGAACGCCAGCGCCAGCGGCAGGGCGACCGCCGCGACGGTCAGGCCCGCGACGAGGTCACGCCCGAACCGCTCGCGCGAGTAGCCGCCGAACTCCTGCCGCCAGAGGGTGAAGAGGATCGGACCCCGCGCCGCCATCCCGCCTGCCTTCCCCCGGCCCCCGGCCTGAGCGCCGGGCATGACCGCACATCGCCCGGCGCTCAGGCCGGGTCGTCCTGGAAAAACGCTGCTGTTGCCACCTCCCCTACACCGTACCGCCTCCTACTGTCAGGGTCAAGGATTCTCGGCGCGTCCTAACAGACCTCCCCGGCACGCGCGGTAATAGTCGGCGGTCGTGAACGCACCGTGATACTATGGCGGCGGATATTAGGTCGCAGTTCGCCCAGGGAGTCACCGGTGGAGTACCCGATCTTCCCCCACCCGCTCGATCGCTACCGCCTGATCCAGCGGATCGCGCGACTGGCCCGCGTCACGTTCAAGGCGCGGCGCGGCGGGCGCGAGGACGACTTGCAGGCGGTGATCGCCCGCCGCGCCAGCGTCTCGCCGACGATCATCGCCAACATCGAGAATTTGGAGCGCTGCATCGCCGACCCGGCCCGCAAGCCGAGCCGCGAACGGTTCCTGAAGGTCCTGGCCTGGGGGCTGGAACTGCCGCGCGACGAGATCGAGGCGTTATTGTGGCTCTTCGGCGAACACGCGCTGACCGCGCGCGACGCCAAACAGTATCTCGGCTACCTCACCGATGCCGAGCGCGGCGCGGCAGTCGATCTGACCACGGCGGGCCTGCGCCGGATCGTCCTGCGGCAGATCCGGGCGATCATCGACCACGCCCTCCCCGACGACGGCAGCCACGCGGCGGCGATGCACGTCTACATGGCGACGGCGTCGGGTCGCCTCGCCGCCGAGCGCAAGCTCCTCGAACTGGAACGCCATCCGGGCCAGCGCCTGCGCTCGGCGCAGCTCCCCAGCCTGATCAACTTCCCCCCGGAGGTCCACGATGACCCCGCCTTCGTCGATCGCCTCCTCGCGCACGACACCAGCGCGATGACCGCCGGGCAGCGACGCCAGGGGCGCGAGATTTTCCGGGAGCGGATGGCGGCCTTCGAGGAAAGCCTGCACGTCTACGGCGGGCGCACGATCATCGAGAAGCCGAGCCTGGTCTGGTATCTCACCGCGCGGGACGAAGGGAAAGCGCGGAAATGGCGTCGCCCGCCCGAACGTCGCTGGGAGCACGTCGGCGGCCTGCTGCGCCTGCTCGACCACCCGCATTTCCAGGTCGGGCTCGTGGAGGCGGAGGCGGCGTCGGAACTCGAGATCAGCCTGAAAACGACCGAGCGGGTGATGCTCCGCTCCGCCGATCATCGCGAACTCTGGGAGGTCAACCCGGAGTGGGGGCCGCGCTTCTTCGCCTGCGACGACCCGACAACCGTCCTCCAGTTCTACCACGACTTCGAGCGCGCCTGGGACGGGATCGGCGCAGCCGACCGCGACAAAGAGACCGTGCGCGACAAACTCCGCACCCTGATCGCCGGGGCCAGAGCGGGTCGCCCCGACGCCGAACTGCTGGCCCTCCTGCGCGACACCTGAAATTGCCCCGGCAATGGCGGGGAAGCGCGGTACATGATTGCTGGCCCGCTTGCCCGCTCTTGCGCCCGCCCCGCCTCCCCTGGCGCTGCGACCTCGAAGGCTGCAGGCGAGCGCGGGCTTCAGCCGCTGGCCGCTGCTGGTGACAATAAGTTTTGTGAGGATGGAGGAGTAATACTGACTTAGGCGGAAATCCTTGCATCTGGGCAAGCGGTGGCGCGGGCGGTGAG
>DATCMP010000369.1:0-3533 GCA_036563365.1 Thermomicrobiales bacterium | reverse complement strand
TCTCGGCGTTCGGATATCTGGCGACGTCGCAACTCTGGTTCGAGTCGTTCCAGAACTGGCAGAGCGAGTTCCTCTCGATCGCGGCGGTCGTGGTCCTCTCGATCTTCCTGCGCCAGCGGGGCTCGCCGGAATCGAAGCCGGTGGCTGCCCCGCACAGCGCGACGGGGGATAATTAGCACGGGCACCATATCGTCGGTGACATACCATCGCGCCGCTTGGCGTGCTGCGTCGCGTAAGCGGCCCCGCCCGCGCCGACTGCGCGGCGCGGGCTTCCTCGGCCACCGGGCTTCCATGAATGCCAGTAGCGTCAACCGCATTCCCCTCGGCGCAACTATGCGCCGGGGCCGCTGCCCTGATGGTGCTGTATCGTGGGCTGTCAGGTCGAGGTTGGTCAGGGGGACCGGGCAGTATGCTACGGCACCCGGGTTGAGGGCGTCCGTAACACGCTGCGGACGCCCTCAGGGTGCGAATCTCCGCGATTGTCACGATCGCGTGGGCGATTAGTGGTGCGCGCCGCTGTGATGGTGGCCGAGCAATTCTTCCTCGCTGCGGAGTTCGACCGGATGGTAAAACGCCTGCGGCGGCTTCAGCAACTCGCCCATCGCGGCGATGCGACTGTTCAGCTCGATCCGGTGCGGCAGCAGATCATCCACGCTGCGGATACTGACCATGCTGAGGCGGCTCGCCACCTCGTCGTTGATCAGGATGTCGCTGACTTTGCCGGTCTCATCGACGTAAAAGCCGCGCACATGGCCGAGGCGCGCATCGACCGCGTGGATCGGATCGTTGCGGGAGATCGGGATACTCCCTTCCGGCGCTTCCTTGGATGTGCTGGCGACCGCCTCCTCTTTCCGCACGCGCAGGATGACCCGCTGGTCGCTCGACCAGCTGACGAGCGCGAACGGCAAGAGGGTGTCGCGCTCGAAGGCCCCCCCCTCGACGATCAGGTGGGTCACGACCGTGTCGCGCCCCTGCGTCCCGAGGAGCATCCCCCAGACCCGCCCGAGTGTTTCATCGTCGCTGCCGACGACGATCGCTTCCATCCGTACGTCCATGCTCGCCATCGCCCGCTCCCTCTCTCCCTCGTCCCCCGATGTCGTGCTCGCCCGATCGCCGCGCGCCGCTGGCGCGGCAATGGCGGCACGCGGGTCGCGGTCATATCCGTAGCGTCAGTATCGCGCGGCATCGCCCGCTCGTCCACGCCAGCCGTTTGTAAGCATTGCGCGGAGGGTTCGTGCGGGGTTCGTGATGAGTGGGAGTGTAACGCAACGCCTTTCCGCGTGCTAGCGCGCCTTTCGCCCGAACTCCGGGTAGGACGCGGCGGGCTACCGTTGGCAACCTTAGGGGGCGTGCCGCCCCCCAGGGTAACGCGATAGGGGTGGGGTTGGTGTGAGCAGGATGAACGTATTACAACGCACGAGCCTCGCCCGAGGTGTCCAATTGCTTGACATTCGGTTCGGCATTCGCT
Source organism: Thermomicrobiales bacterium (assembly GCA_036563365.1). Classification (GTDB taxonomy): domain Bacteria; phylum Chloroflexota; class Chloroflexia; order Thermomicrobiales; family CADCWN01; genus CADCWN01. Next base: position 2,065 of record DATCMP010000369.1, on the reverse strand, counting down.
AGGCTGCGGGGGTGCAAGGCCGCACTGCGCGGCCTGAACGATCTATCCCGATCGACAGCGAAGTGAAGCCGACGGCGGGGTGCCGTCGACCCGTGCCTGGGCACGTCAGCCCAATGATGGAAGGCATGAGCCGATGGATTGCCGTGCGCCTCCCCCTGCTGGGCTCGCCATCGTGGAACCGGGGAGGCGCGGTGCGCCGAAATCGAGGGCGGCGGGAGGCTGAGGTTCGGACGATCCGAAGTTCAACGGCAATAGCTGAGGGAGAAGGTCAGATGCGTAGGAGTATGCTCCGGGTCGCGGGGCTGTTGTTGCTGTTGGGGGTATTGGTGGGTCCGGCGTCGGCGCTGGCCGCGCCGCAGATCACGATCACGCCGCGCCAGGGGCCGAATAGCACCCTGTTCGTCGTGACCGGCGTCGGGTTCACCGCGAACACCACCTATTACCTGCGGATCGTGTCGCAGGATGGGAAGACCGAGATTAACTTCGACGACGCCAGCACGCAGAGCGACGCCGATGGCGTCCTGCTGGCTGGGTTCAGCTTCGGCAGCGCCGTGGCCGCGGGCAACTACGTGGCGAATATCGCCACCACCGCCACCGGTGGGACCACGCTCGCCTCGACCACCTTCACCCTCTCCGGAGCGAACGGCGCGCCGGCCGGGCCGGATGTCGTCGTCACGCCTTCGCAGGGGCGGGGTGGCGACACCTTCATCCTGACCGGGACTGGCTTCGCGCCGAACGCAACGTTCTCCCTGCGCGTGCAGACCGAGGACCGGCAGACGACGATCAGCTTCAACAACAGCGATCTCGAGTCGGATGCCGATGGAGTGATCCTCAGCGGCTTCAGCCTCTCGGCCCAGCGCCCGACCGGCACCTACATCGTCGAGGTGTTGAGCAAGGCGGCGACCCCGGCGGTCCTCGCCAGCTCGACCTTCTCGCTGACCGGAGCCGCCGCGTCGCCGAGCCCGACCCCGAGCGCGTCACCGAGCGCGACACCGGCCCCGAGCGCCACGCCGAGCCCGACGCCCGCGCCGAGTGCTTCGCCGAGCCCGAGCCCCTCGCCGAGCGCTATGCCGTCGCCGAGCCCGACGCCGCGCCCGTCGGCTTCGCCGTCGGCGACTCCCGCGCCGTCGCCGAGCGCCCGCCCGAGCGCGTCGCCGTCGCCGCTGCCGAGCGCGTCGCCGGTGCCGCCGTCCCCCCCACCGACGGGCAACGGTGGGTTCCTGCCGGGGCTGCCGAATACCGGTGGCGGCGGCATGAGCGGCGGTGATGGTGGGCTGTTCGTCGGCTTCGCCCTCGTCGTCAGCGCCATCTTCGCGGTCGGGGTCGGCCTCGTCCGCCGCGCTTCCTAACGGCAGCCATCGCGCAGAATCATCGTGAGCGCGGGGGATCGGCAGAACGCCGATCCCCCGCGCTGTTTATGGTTGGGGCGAGGATTGATCTACGGACTACTCGATCTGCGAGGGGACCATGGCCTGCTGACGTGGCCTATGTTCTGTGTCGGCACACCCCTTTGGCTGCAGTGAGCTCGTCGGCAGAGCCCGGTAAGGAGTTGAACCGCTTACCTGACGCGCGTGTAGGTGATCGGCAGATCCCGCTCCCAAGTGATGCCATCCTGGCAGAGCTCCGCGAGGCCATCGATCGTTCGACCGTCGGCGCTGATCATCCCGGTGAAGCGCTGCCAGAAACCGGGTGCCTCGCGCCAGTACCGCCACACGCCGACCTCCGCGCTCAGGCGATAGAGGCGTGTGACGCCGCGCTGGTCGAAATACTGGAGCGTGCAGCCCCCGCCGGGGTGGCGCAGGTCGCCCGTGTCGTCGCAGCCCATGATGGCGATGCTGTCCGGGATGTCCGGGTGGTCGTAGTGGGCGCGCCAGATGAGGAAGACGCCATCTCCCAGCCACTCGAATGTCGCCCGACCGCGGATGACGATGCCCGGCAATCCCTGGTGGGTCGCCTCGATCGCCCACTCGCCCGCCAGCACCGCGAGATGATCGAGCACGGGATGTCGTGTGGGTGGTTGCATCGGTTCGCACTCCCTCGCGAAGCAGCTTCATCGCTTCAACTG
>DATCMP010000356.1:0-5349 GCA_036563365.1 Thermomicrobiales bacterium | reverse complement strand
TGCACCGCCAGCAGGCCCGGCACGCCGACCCCTTCCTTATACAGTTCGCGCACGCGATGGCCGGGGCTCTTCGGCGCGATCATCGTCACGTCCACCCCCTCGGGCGGGCTGATGAACTGGTAGTGGATGTTGAAGCCGTGCGCGAACATCAGCATCTTGCCCGGCGTCAGGTGCGGCTTGATCGACTCCTCGTAGACCGTGCTCTGCAACTCGTCCGGCACCACGACCATGATCACGTCGGCTTCTTTCGCCGCGTCGGCCACATCGAGGACGCGCAGGCCGCGCGCTTCCGCCTTGACCCGGCTCTTGCTGGTGGGGTGCAGCCCCACGCGCACATCGATGCCGCTCTCCTTGAGGTTGAGCGAATGCGCGTGCCCCTGGCTGCCATACCCGATGACCGCCACCTTCTTGCCCTTGAGTAGGTCCAGGTTCGCATCGTTGTCGTAGTAGATCGTGACCGCCATGAGTGATCCTCCCCAGCTATCAACTACAAGCTATCAACTATCGGTAGTACCCGACGTCTCCCAATCGGCGCGCAGGAGCGCATGGATCGCCGTGTTCTCAAAGCTGCCTTTTCGCAGCAAGTACCCGCGCAACGTCCCCTCGTAGCGCAGCCCCGCCTTCTCCATCACCCGACCGGAGGCCGGGTTGCGGGGCCAGTAGGTCGCCTGGATACGATTCAGCCCCAGTTCCCCGAAGCCGAAGGCGACGACACGGCGCGCGGCCTCGGTGGCGTACCCCCGGTTCCAGTAGGAGAACCCGAGCCAGTACCCGATCTCGCCTCGCGCGTGCTGCCGCGTGATGGTGATGGAAATGGCACCGAGCAGCGCTTCGTCGTCTTTGCGTTCAAGAGCAAAGGTGTACAACCTGCCCTCGGCGGCGTTCGCGGCGTGGGTTCCGATCCACTCCCGTGCCAACCCCTCCGGGTAGGGGTGCGGGATATTGAGTGTTGTCACCGCGACACGTATATCCCCCGCCATCTCCTGCACCAGCGGCGCATCGAGCGGCGTGAATGGTCGCAAGTACAGCCGCGCCGTCTCCAGCGTCGGCACCGCCGTCACATCCTCCCGCTCGCCACCTCCCCTGCCGTCTACCACCCTCGTCTCCCCAGAAGATCAGCGGCTCAAACCGCGCCTGAAGGCCCATGAACGGTGCAGCACTGCGTAAACGTGAGGGTAGTTGCGGGCCTCACCCCCGCCACCTGCGGGCGGCACCCCCTCTCCTATGCGAGGGGAGAGGAGGAAGGGCCAGCCCGCGTAGGCGGGCTTCGTGGCGACCGCAGTCGCCTTCAGCCGGGGCTTCAGCCCAACGGCCTCCTCCCCACACCACCGGCTCCCCCCACGCCAACGCCCATCCCACACTCTCCACTCACACCGCCCCTAGCCACCCTCACGCGCGGCCCCAACCACCCGCCTTACCTACTTCGTACTTCGTCACCGCCGACTGCCGACTCGCCCAAACAGAAGGGGCGTCCCTGCGAACGCCCCGTCACTCGTCTTAGCCTTCACCACCGGCGCCACGGGCGACCGCGACACGTCCCGTGCGCGCAATCTCCTTAATACCATACGGTCGCAGCATCTCCAACATACTGTCGATCCGCGCGACCGACCCGACCGCCTCGACCACCAGCGAGCGCGGCGCGACATCGGCGATCCGCGCGCCGAACATCTCGGCGATCTCGCGGATCTGCGCCCGGCTCTCGTCGGTCGCGGTGACCTTCACCAGCGCCAACTCGCGCGAGATCAGCCGCTCGTTGCTCAGGTCGACGACCTTGCGGACTTCCAACAGCTTGTAGAGCTGCTTCACCGCCTGCTCGGTCTCCGCCGCATCGCCGCGCAACGCGATCGTCATCCGCGACATCCCTGGCTGCTCGCTCGCCCCGACATTCAGGCTATCGACATTAAAGCGCCGCCGCCGCAGCAGGCTCGACACCCGGTTCAGGACGCCCGGCTGATCATCGACCAGCACACTCAGCGTCCGCTCGCTCGTCCCACCCGGCGCGTTGATCATGACCGTCATTGTTCCTCCGTATTAGTCCGTAGTCGGTAGTCGGTAATCGGTAGTAGGGGTTCGTGACTGGCACAGAGTCCTATCGCCACCGCGCGACTACTACGGACTACGGACTACCGACTACGGACTTACTCCGCCGCGGCGGGGTCCATCTCGATCATCTGCGAATTGGCCGTGCCGGGTGCCACCATCGGGTAGACATTCTCTTCCGGGTTGATGCGGAACTCGACCACCACCGGGCCGTCGATCGCGCGGGCCTGCGCGATGACGTCCAAAACTTCCTCCGGGCGCGTGGCGCGCAGGCCGGGGATCCCGTAGGCGTCGGCCAGCTTCACGAAGTCCGGCGCGCCGATCGGGGTGTGCGCGTAGTTGCCGCCGTGGAAGAGTTGCTGCCACTGCCGCACCATCCCCAGGTAGCCGTTGTTGAGGATCATCAGCTTCACCGGGATCCGCTCGGTCGCGATCGTCGAGAGTTCCGCCGACGACATCTGCACGCCGCCGTCGCCGCAAATCGCCCAGACCTCCGTCTCGGGGCAGCCGACCTTCGCGCCCATCGCGGCGGGGAGGCCGAAGCCCATCGTCCCCGCGCCGCCGGAGCTGATCCAGCGGTTCGGCGCCTCGTATGCGCCCCACTGCGCCGCCCACATCTGGTGCTGGCCGACATCGCTGGTGATGATCGCCTCCCCCTTGGTCGCGGCCCGCAGCGCGGCGATCACCTTGAACGGCGAGATCCCCGGCTCATCGGCGGAGAAGGTCGGGGTCGGCGGCGCGATCCGCCAGCCCTCGATCCGGGCGCGCCACGCGGCCCGGTCGGCCTCCTGCACCTCCTCAACCAGCTTCGCCAGCACCCGCTTCGCGTCGCCGACCACCGGGACATCGACGCGGATATTCTTGCCGATCTCGGCGGGGTCGATATCGATGTGGATCACCTTCGCGTTGGGCGCGAACATATCGGTGCGCCCGGTCGCGCGATCATCGAACCGCGCCCCGACCGTGATCAGCACGTCGCACTCATCGATCGCACGGTTGACGTGAGCGTGGCCGTGCATCCCCATGAAGCCGATCGCGTTCGGGTGGGAGTCCGGCAGGGTGCCGAGGCCGTGCAGCGTGAAGGCCACCGGCAGATCGGCCTTCTCGGCCAGGGCGCGCAACTCCGGCATCGCCCCCGCGATCGAGACGCCGTGCCCGGCCATCACCACCGGCTTCTGCGCCCGCGCGATCATCCTCGCCGCCGCCTTGATCTGCCCCATGTTGCCGTTCATCGTCGGGCGATAGCCCGGCATCTCGACCACATGGCCCTTGCTCGGCATCGTCGGCGCGACGATCGTCGTCTTCGGCAGGTCGATCAGCACCGGGCCGGGTCGCCCGCTGCGCGCCAGGTGGAACGCCTCGGCGACGATCCGCGGCAGGTCTTCCACCCGCTCGATCTGGAACGAGTGCTTCGTGATCGGGAGGGTCACGCCGATGATGTCCACCTCCTGGAAGGCATCCTTGCCGATCATCGGCAGCCCGACCTGCCCGGTGATCGCCACCAGCGGGGTCGAATCGAGCATCGCATCGGCGATCGCCGTGACGAAGTTCGTCGCGCCGGGGCCGCTCGTCGCCAGGCAGACGCCGACCTTGCCGGTGGCGCGGGCATACCCCTCGGCGGCATGGCCCGCCCACTGCTCGTGCCGCACCAGGATGTGGCGCAATTGCGGCTCGAAGCTCGGCAGCACATCGTAGAGCGGGATGACCGCGCCGCCCGGATAGCCGAAGATCACGTCCACACCCTCGCGGATCAGCGCGTCACAGAGCGCGTGCGCCCCCAGGTAAGGGCGCTTCGCCGGGGCTGCGGTCGGTGCGGCCACCTGGGCCGCAGGCGTCATCGTGGCGGTACTCATCTTCGTCTCCCTCGCTGCTCACGAGCGACTGATCACTCGCCCACTTCGTCGTCACGCGCTCAGTTCGTATGTATGCCCGCATCGGCGCTGCGTACTTCGTAGTTCGTACTTATTCGTCACTCGTCATTCGTCACTCGCTAGTCCCAGTTGCCGCTGAAATCGTATTCGTGGGCACTCTCGCGCCAGCGTTGGGTCGGCTCGACCTCCTCGGTGCTGTCGTCGGTGCCGAAATCGTATTCGTGGGCGCTGCCGCGCCAGCGGACGACATCGGGGACCGGTGGCGGCTGCGCGATACTGGCCCGCCCGCTCGGCCGCTGCGCGACCCGCCCGCGCGCGCCATCGTGCGCCCCGCGTCCCTGCTGCTCGTCCGCTAGATCGCTCACGCTACCCTCCTGCTGAAAACCGTATCATCGCCACGGTGTCATCGAGCATCATCGAATCGCCAGGGATGCAGAAGAGCCCCCCGCACTTGGGAGGCTCTTCGTCATCATCTCGCTTTTTCGTTCGCGTTACCGTTCGCCTCCCAAGCAGCAATTTCCTCCCTCTAGGAGGAGGCTAATGAGGACGACGACGACGACGGACGTCGAAAGATTGATTTGTCCGAGTCGGCGCATCGTACTCATCAGATGCTTGGCTCCAGGATATGCATTGGCGTTCCGGCACTTCGACTATCCTACCTTGCCCGACGCCCCCTGTCAACCCCGAAAACCGGTACTTTCGGGCGTAGGCATGGGTGGTGGCCGGCGGTTGAAGCGCGACGCGCGCAGCGGGCCGGACAGATGGTGGCCTGAGTGCAACACCCGCCCGGTCAGCACCGCCGCAGCGTCGCCCACCCGCGCGCGCACAGCACCCCGCCGCCCCGCAGCCTGCATCGCCTTGTCAAGCATCACGGACGCTGCCACAATGGAGTCGTCGCCCATGCGCCCCTCCGCCGAAGAATCCGGTGCCGCTGCAACACCATCCTCGGGCGGGGCCGCACGAGCGGCAACCGGCGATCCCCGCCCCTTGCACTTTGTCGAGGTGAAGATGGCGACGCTCCACTTGATGGTCGGGCTGCCGTGCAGCGGGAAAACAACCTACGCCCGTCGGCTGGCGCGGGAGGTACAGGCGCTCCTGCTGACGACCGATCTTTGGCATTTAACCTTGTTCGGCGATGATGTCGGGGATGACGAGCATGATACGAGGCATGCAAGGATCGAAGAGATTATGTGGGACGTTGCGCGGCATGTTCTGGTGCTGGGCGGCGATGTCGTCCTCGATTTTGGTTGCTGGGCGCGTGTCGAACGCGATGATTATCGGCGGAGGGCGAAGGAGCTAGTGCATAATCAGGCGACCTTCTGTGGGAGGGCGAGATGCTCCTCGTAGTCGCATCCCAGCGCCCGGCAGGCGCGCTCGGCCGTCTCGCGCGCGGTGAGGGTGCGGTCGGGTTCGGCCGCGCGGCGCTGGCCATGGACCC
>DATCMP010000347.1:0-8402 GCA_036563365.1 Thermomicrobiales bacterium | reverse complement strand
CCTCGGGATAATCGCCGCGTCTGTTGGGGCGAGCCTGCAAGGGTTGGCGTGGCCGCGTGATGTGGCCGCGATCTTGGCGGTTATCGGCCTCGGTGCTACTTGGCTAAATCGCACCACACCGCTACGGGGTGCCCTCTTCGTATTGGTGTTGAGCGCGGTCGTGGTGGGCGTTGTTTATGGCGGCTAAACGGACATTTTCCACCCGCCCGTGGCAGGCATCTGCTATACTCGCCGATGGGTCTGTGAAGCGCGTCACAGAGTCGGTTGATCGACGCAGCGCCCTCGCAAACCCACCGATTCCGCCACGAAATTGAGGAGCGTGAGGAGAAGCCTGTGTCGCAGTCGACCGAAGCGCAGCGGATCGCCCCGGTGCCACCGCCGCAGCCAGCCCAACCGATCGACCTCGGCTGGGTGCAACACCTGATGGATGAAGAGTTCAACGCACGCGACTGGCGCGAGGCGAACGAATTGGCCTTGCTCGCCCTGATGGAGATCCAGGAGCATTGGGGCTATTGCTCCGAGGACGCCGCCGCAGTCGTCGCCGACCATCTCGGCATCGAGTTACAGCGCGTCTACGCCCTGCTCACCTTCTACGGTGACCTCCGCACCACCCCCCGCGCGGACAATGTCTATATCGCCTGCGATGGCGCGGCGTGCAATGTCCTCGGCTCGGGGCAATTGGTCGATCGGATATTCGAGCGGCTCAATATCGTCCGCAAGGGCCAAACGAGCCCCGACGGCAAGGTCACGATGGAGATCTTCTCCGGCTGCATGGGCGCGTGCCAGATCGGCCCGATGGCAACGGTCAATGGCAAAGCTTATGGCAATCTGACCCCGGACAAGGTCGACCAGATCCTCAATGAGTTAATGAAGTGAGTAGTCGGTAGTCGGGAGTCAGTGTGGCCTTGGTAGCGGTTGCCGTTCTACCAAACCAGGCAGTGTCGCCAGCGAGGAACTGGCTACCGATAACCGGCTACCGACTACGTGCGACGCAAGGAGCACCCTATGGCCGATCGCAGCCCGTTCGATCAGTTGCACACTCGCGCGAAGGCGGCGTGGGATGCGTTGCAGGACAGTGACAAGACCGTCATCACCGTCAATATCCACGGCGGCAGCCTCCCCGTGGGTGCTGAAGATATTTACAAGAACCTGATCTTCCAGACGGAGACACGCCAACTCCCGGTGATCGTCCGCAAGACCGGCTCGCTCGGCTTCGAGTTCGCCGAGACGATCGTGCAAATCAAGCGCCCGGGCGCACCGACGATCGTCTACGGCCACATCGGTGAAGACGATGTGATCGAGTTGATCGAGCGGGCGGTCGAGGGCGATGGCGTCTGGGTGGAGAAGGCACTCGGCTGGCTGGAGCCGGAAGGGCTCGTCGTCGAGCCGCCGATGACCCTCGAACAGTCCGCCGATGCCGCTGGGCTGGAAGATTACCGGGGGATCCCGCCGCTGAAGCGGCACCCCTACCTCCGCAGGCAAACCCGCTGGCTCTCCCGCCGTTGGGGGCGGATCGACCCGGAGAGTATCGAGGACTATATCGCCGAGGGCGGCTATCAGGGCTTCGTCAAAGCCTTGGTCGAGATGTCGCCTGATCAGGTGATCGAGGAAGTCAAGAAGACCAATATCCGTGGGCGCGGCGGCGCGGGCTTCCAGATGGGGATTAAGTGGGAGTCCGGGCGCAAATCGCGCAGCAATCAGAAATACGTCATCTGCAACGGCCACGAGGGTGAGCCGAACGTGTTTAAGGATCGCCGCACCTTCGAGAGCGATCCCCACGTCGTCCTCGAAGGGATCATGATCGCCTGCGTGGCGATCAGCGCAACCGTCGGCTACGCCTTTATTGGCGGCGAGTTCCCGCTCGGGATCAAGCGCTTCAAGCAGGCGGTCAAGGACGCCGAGCGCGCCGGGTTGCTCGGTAAGAACATCCTCGGCACGGGCATCGATTTGGAAGTGCGGGTTCGCATCGGTGGCGGTGCCTACATCTCCGGCGAAGGGTCGGCGCTGATCTACTCCGTGCAGGGTGACCGTCCCCAGCCGCGCACCAAGCCGCCGCGCTCGGTCGAGTACGGTCTGTGGGGGAAACCAACCGTCGTCAACAATGTCGAGACGTTGGCGAACGCGCCGGACATCGTCATGCGTGGCGGTGACTGGTTCCACGCGATCGGCCCGGACCATTCCACCGGCACGAAACTCGTCACGATCGCCGGGCCGGTCAACTACACCGGCGTCTCGGAAATCGTGATGAACATGTCGATCCACGACCTGATTTACGAGGTCCACGGTGGGATGCGCGAGGGTTCGGAGTTCAAGGGCTTCCAGACAGGCGGCGTCTCCGGCGGCTGCCTCCCCGCCGATCAGTTGCAATACAAGGTCGACTTCGAGGATATGAACGGCGTCGGCGGAATGCTCGGGTCGGCCGGCTTCATCGTCCTCGATCACAACACCACGGCGGTGGAGTGGGCGCGCTACCTGATGAAGTTCAACGCCGACGAGTCGTGCGGCAAATGCACCCCCTGTCGCCTCGGTTGCCCGGCGATGACAGAAATCCTCGACCGCGTACGCTTCGGCACCGGTACCGAGAGCGACCTGGACCTGATCAACTACACCGGCAAGCAGGTCATCGAGATCTCGCTGTGCGGCCTCGGCCAGGCGGCGCCCGCACCGATCCTCAGCCTGGTGCAGAACTACCGCGATGACTTCATGTCCTACATCCGCGACAAGCGCAACCCGGCGACCGGGCAACCGCTCGCGGGCGCGGCGGAACTGATCGTGCTGACCCGCGGCACGCATAAGGTCATCGATGATCCGTACCGTATCGGGCGCGAGATCCAACTCGCACCATCGATCAAGCCCGGTCGCGAGATCGGCTCGGAAGAGGTCAATCGCAAGGGCGATATCGGCGATGCCGATCCACGCCGCGCCGCCATGCCCACGGACGACGCGCACTTGCAACGGCCTGATTGACAGGCACAAAGCCGCCGCGCGACCTGCATAGGTCGCGCGGCGGCTTTCTCGTTCAGTGCAAAACGCCTATCCGTTTTGTAGTCTCCCCAAGTGTTACAACTCGACGCGTTGTCCACGCCCCGCCTGCTCGGCGCGCTCGACCGCGAAACGGGCCACGGCGATATCCTGCACCGCGTTCCCGACCGACTTAAAAAGGGTGATTTGTTCGGGATTGGTGCGCCCGGGGCGCTCGCCGCTGACAACGTGGCCGAGTTCCGTGCTCAACTGCTCTCGCGTCACCAGGCCAGCGGTGAGCGGTGCGATCAGATCGCCCGCTTCCGCCAGCGCCGCATCGACCGCATCGACCACCACCCGCGCCCGCGCGACGGTCGCGGCGGGGATCTCCTGCATCGCGTGATTGTAGGCACCAACCGCGTTGATATGCGTGCCGGGGCGCAGATCGGCATCGTCGAAGACTGGCGTGGTGGCACTGGTCGCGGCGCAGATCACGTCGGCTTCGGCGGTGGCAGCACGGAGATCATCAACGACGACCGCGCGCGCGCCCAACTCCGGCAACTCGTCGCGCAGGCGGGTCACCAACTGCTCGGCGCGTGCGCGCGTGCGCGAGGCGATCATGATCCGCTCGATCCCCGGCCGCGCGGTACAAGTCGCCCAGATCTGCGTGAACGCCTGCGCGCCCGCCCCGATACAGAGCAACGTCTTCACATCCGGGCGGGCCAGCAGTTCAGTCGCCTTGCCAGAGACGGCCCCGGTCCGCAGCGCCGTCAGGAAGGTGCCATCGAGGATCGCCAGCGGCCGACCGGTCTCCGCATCGAGCAACGTGATCAGCGCCAGGATCGTCGGCAGGCCACGCGCCGCGTTTGTCGGGTAGACCGAGACGACCTTGAGGCCCAATCCGCCGAGCGCCGGGACCGAGGCGGGCATGTACAGGCTGACACTCCCCCGCTCGGCGTCGGGGAGCGGCGTCCGCAGGGGAGATTGCGCCTGCCCCGCCGACAACTCGGCGAAGGCGACGCCCATCAGGCGGATCGCCTCGCTCATCGGCACCAGCGCCCGCACGTCAGCGGCAGAGAGGATTAACATGTGTCCTCGCTTTCGTTTAACGGCCGCTTGATGCGGGCCGGATGAGAGGCAGGACCGTCGCGCCGCTGGCGGGTGGGGCAACCCTCGCCTCCGCCTCGCATCCGCTGACCAGAAGGCACCTGCCCATTCAAGGCGAAGGGAAAGGAGTATAGTGTACGGGAGGCTCCACCCTCCCTCTTCAGGGGAGGATCGTCGCCACAGCGACGGGGAGGGGTCAGAGCCCCACCCCGCCGCACTCAGTCGCGCTCGCCATCGCGACTTTCGATTGCCTGCAACTGTGCGCGGAACTGCTTCAAGACGTGCGCCCACGGTGGCGGATCGAGCGCGGCAAATGCTTCGAGTTCGCGCATCTCGGCGGTCGCTTCTTCGCGCTGATGCCGCCAGCCTTCCGAGAGATAGCGCACCGTTTTGGGATTATGCCCCGCCAGCAATCGATCGTATGTCCGCACGCGGGCTTCCAGCGCCCGCCGTCGCCCGCGCAGATAGACCTTGCGATAAAAGTCCTCGTTCAGCCACGGGTAACGCGACAGATACCGCTCACCGAGCGCTTCGACGATGAATTCGTCATCGTCGCGCAGCGCATCGCGCAACTGCCGCTCGAAGTCGGACAAGATCGACGCACGCTTGAGACTCTGGATGTATTGCTCCACCAATCCCTCCAATGACGAGTGGCGAGTGACGAATGACGAATAAGCTTGCGCGGAGGCCATGCAGGGTAGCTTGCCCCCATCGTACCTATTCGTCATTCGTCACTCGCCACTCGTCATTACACAACATAGCGTTCCACGATCGGTTCGCCCTCGGCGAAGCGCGTCGGGCGCAGCGGGTGGATGTCCAGCGTCGTGGCACGACCGTCGATGATGATCTCGGTCAGCAGGAGGCCGGTCGCGGGGCTATGTTGGAAGCCGTGCCCGCTGAAGCCGGTCGCGCAATAGAAGCCGCGCAGTTGCGGGAAGCCGCCGATCAGGCCGTGGGCATCGGGGGTCATCGTGTAGAACCCCGACCAGCCGCCAACCACCCGCGCCGCGCCAAACGCCGGCACCCGCTCGCGGGCGAGTTCGGCGGTATGCCGCGCCCAGTCGGGGTCCAGATGTTTAATCAGACCGGGCGGCTCGGCGTCATCCGACTTACCCCACCAGAAGCCACCCTCGTGCGGGCGGAACCAGAGGCCGGAAGCGACATCGATCGCCAGCGGCGCGTGCGCCGCGACGCCATCGAATGGCGAGGTGCGGAAGACCTGACGGCAGACCGGCTCGGCGGGGAGGATGATTCCCGCTGAAGCGGCCACCTCGGCGGCCCACGGCCCCGCCGCATCGATCACGATCGGCGCATTGATCATCCCATGTTGCGTCGTGATCCCGGTGACCGCGCCACCATCGGTCGTGATGCCGGTCACCGGGCAGCCCTCGAAGACCCGCGCACCCAACTCTTCTGCGCGGCGCGCGAAGGCGGACGCTACCAACGGCGGTCGCGCCCAGCCATCGTCCGGACAGTAGGTCGCGCCGAGCAGATCGTCGATGCGAACACCCGGCACGAGCGCCGCGACCTCGGCGGGTTCGAGCCAGCGTACCGGCGCACCAAGTCCCTGCTGCATCGCCAGATTGGTACGAAACTCGGTGACCTGTTCCTCGCTGGTCAGCAGGAAGAGATAGCCCTGCTGACGCAACTCGATCGACGCGCCGAGCCGCGTGGGCGCATCGAGGAAATACGGCAGGCTCAGTTGGGTCATCTGCACGTTGATCGCGGTCGAGAATTGCTGTCGGAAGCCGCCCGCGCCATCGCCCGAAGCGCCCTGCGCGATCCGGTTGCGCTCCAAGACCACCACATCGGTCAGGCCACGCGCCGCCAGATGGTAGGCGATGCTGGTCCCGACGACCCCGGCCCCGATGACGATCGCCTCAGCATGCCGGGGGATAATCTCTTCCATCAACCTTCCTCGCGCCAACCCCACACAAGTAGGCACGCATTATAGCGCGGGGCGAACGCGGACCGTCATCGCGCGCCCTATACGGTGATCGTCATGGTATCCGTCAGGCGAAATGTTGCACGGGCACGGATGTCGTCGGAAGAGTGGCCGACCAACACCATGAATTCACCGGCCTCGGCCACCCACGCACCTTGCCGATCATCGAAGAACGCCAAGAACCGCAGATCGAGGGTGATCGCGACGACCATCGTCTCACCGGGAGCGAGTTCGAGCTTGGCGAATCCCTTCAACTCCTTCTCCGGGCGCACCAATGTCGACTGCGGGTCACGCACGTAGAGTTGCACCACTTCCTGACCAATCCGCGCACCGGTATTCGTCACGGCGACCTGCGCGGTCAGTGTGCCGTCCGAGCCAATCGTGGTGGCGTTCAACGTCAACTTACCATACGCAAAGTCGGTGTAGCTGAGGCCGTGGCCGAACGGAAAGAGCGGCACGATCCGCTTCTTGTCGTAGTAGCGATAGCCGATGAATAGACCCTCGCCATAGGTTACGCGGCCATTCTCGCCGGGATAGTTAAGAAATGTGGGATTGTCCTCCAGGCGCGCGGGGAAGGTCTGCGGCAGGCGACCGCCCGGATCGGTCACGCCGAAGAGGACATCGGCAATCGCGTTGCCACACTCCTGGCCGGGATACCACGCTTGCAGGGTCGCCGCCGCCCCACTCAACCACGGCATCGCGACCGGCCCGCCGGTCTGTAATGCGACGACTGTGCGCGGATTGGCCGCGGCGGCACGCGCGATCAGTTCGTCCTGCCGCCCTGGCAGATTGAGATCGGGGCGATCCTGGCCCTCGCCGTCCCACTCGCCGTTCGCGCCGACGCAGAGGATGACGGTATCGGCCTCGGCGGCGAGCCGCACCGCGCGCTCGATCGCCTCGTCAGCGGTCAGCAGGGTGGCACCGATACGTAAGACCCGGATACCGAGCGCCCCCGTTTCCTGATAGGCGTACTCCGCAGTCAGCGTGTATTCCTGTCCCGCGTTCAGGTTGGCGACGCCGACCACTTCATCACTGCCCGCGCCGAAGTAGTTGCCGCCCGCTTGCCACGCGGTCCAGTTATCGACCAACGGCTGCCCATCGAGCGCGAGCCAACTGCGCCCCGCACTGACGAGGCCGAAGTGATAGTCGCCCGACGCCTGCGGCATGAACCGCGCGGACGCGCGGGCCGAGAATTGCCGCGAGGTGATCCCCGGTCGCACCTCGCCCAACCACATCAGCTCGGAGGACTGTGTCGCCTCACTAAATACAACGTCGCCCGAGAAGTCGGGGCTATTGAAGTATTCGACGGTCAATTCACTGTCGAGCAGCGGTAAGAGGCGGTAATTCGTGCAGCCGAGTTCGTAGGTGAGTCGTGTTGCCGGGCCAAGCTGCGCGGCGATCCCATCGAAGGGGCTGACGCGATAATGCGCGTTCAGTTGGGCGCTGCCACCCCCCATGATCTGTGCCGTCCTCGCGTTCGGGCCGATCACGGCGATCATCCCCGAGGCGGCGGGATCGAGTGGCAAAATGCCATCGTTCTGGAGCAATACGCACCCCGCCGACCCGGCGCGGCGGATCAGGGCGCGGTCCTCGGGGCGATCCTGCGCCCGTTCCTCGGGGACAACCGGATCGGCGAACGCACCAACCCGGTCGATCAGACGCAAGATCCGCCGCGCGCTATCGCGCACGGTTGCCGCCTCGACCTCACCAGACTCGACGGCGGCGACCAACCGCTCACCACGGAAGCGTGTCGGTCCCGGCATCTCCAGGTCCATCCCGCCGTTCAGGGCGTCGGCGGTGCTATGGGTGGCGAACCAATCCGACATGACCACGCCGTCGAAGCCCCACTCGCCTTTGAGAATGTCGCGCAGGAGGCGCGGGTCCTCGCTGACGTAGGTGCCGTTGAGGCGGTTGTACGATGACATGAGCGCCCAGACACCGGCCTCCTTGACCGCCGCCTCGAACGGCACGAGATAGAGTTCGCGCAGCGGGCGCTCGGCGATCTCGCTGCTGATCGTCATCCGCTCGAACTCCGATTCGTTGCCGACAAAATGCTTGATCGTCGCGGCCACACCCTCGCGCTGCAAGCCCGCGATATAGGCGCAGGCGAGCCGCGCCGTCAGGAACGGATCCTCGGCATAACACTCAAAGTTACGACCGTTCAGCGGCGAGCGATGGAGATTGACCGTGGGTGCCAGCAGGACACGCGCGCCCTTCGAGTGCGCCTCCGCCGCCAACGCCCGCCCGATCTCCTCGATCAGCGACGGATCCCAGGTCGCCCCGAGCGCGATCCCGACGGGGAAACTCGCCGCGCGCACCCCACCGACGAGGCTGCCCCCACCGCGTGCGCCGTTCGGCCCGTCGGAGACCTTGATCGCCGGGATACCGA
>DATCMP010000344.1:0-2974 GCA_036563365.1 Thermomicrobiales bacterium | reverse complement strand
ATAATTGTTCGCAACCGCGGTATCGGGGAAGCATGGTTTCGCGATATTCAGGTGAGAGAAATCATACCCTAATAACTCACTTCCAACGTAGGACACTCGCATTGCTAGCTCACGAGTATATGACTACGGGCTTAGGTGATTCCCTATAGTTTTGCGGGCGAGATACGGGCATAACGGCGTGAGCGAAGGGATAACAATGGCGTTCCAGGTCAGCGTGGTGATGCCGACACACAATCGCTGGGCGCAGCTCCAGCGCGTGTTGGAAGGGTATCGCGAGCAGGCGATCGGCCTCGATCGCTTCGAGGTACTGGTCTGTGACGATGCCTCGGACGATGATACCCCCGAGCGAGTGCGCGCCTTCGCCGCGAGCGCGCCGTACGCGCTCCGTTACCTACGCCAGGAGAAAAAGGGGCCGGCCGCCGCACGCAACATGGGCATCGGCGCGGCCAGCGCTCCCCTGATCGTCCTGACCGATGACGATTGCGTCCCCGACCCACGATTGCTCGCGCGGCACCTCGCCTCGACGAAGCCCGGCGTGGCGACGATCGGCTATATCGAGTGGCACCCGGACATCACGGTAACGCCGTTCATGGCGTACCTGTCGCCCGGCTATCGCTTCAACTACGCGCAGATCACCGACCCGGCCGACGCGACGTTCCGGTGTTTCTACACGGCCAACGTCTCGGCCTGCCGTGCCGATCTGCTGGCGGTCGGCGGCTTCGATGAAGGGTTCCCCGCCGCCGCCTACGAGGATATCGAGCTCGGCTACCGCCTGCATAAGGCCGGTGTGCGGCTCACCTACGACCGCCAAGCGATTATCTACCACCTCCACGAGATGCGCCTGGAAGGGATGCTGCGGAGCCAGGTTGTCAACGGTCGCTCAGCGGCGTACGCGGTGACGAAACACCCCGAACTGGCGGTCGAGGCCGGGGTGGCCGGGCTGCGGAATCCGGGTGTGCCGCGCCGTTTCTACGGCGCGGCGCTCGACTATTATTTCGTCGCCGGCCTGGAACAGGGGCTGCAAGGGCACTTCGGCGGCGAGTGGGCCGAGCGGCTTGACGATCTCCTGGAGGCGACCCCGGCGTACCGTGAGAGTATCGAGCGCCAGTTTTACGACGCCGAGACGTATGCCCTGCGTCTCGAAGAACGGGTCGCCGAAATCGAAGGGGCGTATGCCGATCTCGCGGACCACGCCCAGGAGTTGGACCGGGCGTTGCGCCGCGCAAATCCTCTGAAAAATCGCCTGCGCGCACGGCTACCGGCCTTGGCGCGTGCGCTCACCGCGACGGTGCGCCGTCGCCAACAACGCGCCCGATGAGCCCGATGAGCCCGCATGTGCTGGTCATGGCGACGGAGGTGGTGCCGTTACCCGGCCTACCGACCGTTGGCGGCGGCCTGCGCGGCTGGACTCTGGCGCGCGGCCTGGAAAGCGCCGGTCTGACGGTCACGCTGGTCTTCCCGCGCGAGCCGCTCGATGCGCTCGCACCGGGCTTAGCCGAGGCGGACATCGCCGCCGCCCGCCCCTATACCTTTTCGTGGACCGATCCCGGCGCGGCGATCCGCCAGCACACGCCCGATGTCGTCGTCTGCTGCAGCTGGTATCTCGCGGCCCAACTCGGCGACTGCCCGGTGCCGCTGGCGGTCGATTTGGCCGGGCCGATCCTCCTCGAATTCCTCTACCAGGATCGGGCCAAAGCTCGTGAGTTCGCGATGCTGAAGCCGCGCGGCCTCGCCGCAGCCGACTTCATCACCTGTGCCGGAGAACGACAACGGGCCTATTTCTATCCGTGGCTGACGTTGTCGGGCTTCGCGCTGGACGATCTGACGACGCGCGTCGCCACCGTACCGATCTCGACCGCACCAACACCTGGGGCGGCGATCAGCGCGCCGCAACACGACGAGCCGTCGATCCTCTTCGCGGGGGTCGCACTCCCCTGGCAAGACCCGCTGGTGCCGTTGCAAGCGGCCCTGGCGACCCTCGAACGGCGAGGGGCCGGGTATCTCGATCTCTATCTCTACGCCCACCCGGAGCATTCGCGGGGGGTGCGCTGGCTGGACTGGGTCCGCGAGCAGGCGGGGCTGCGTCCGCGCCTCCGACTCCACGAGGAACGCCTGCGCCCCTATGCCGAACTCCTCGCCATCTATCGCGGGGCCGATCTCGCCTTCGATCTCTTCGCCCGCAATCCCGAACGCGAATTGGCCTTCAACACCCGCACGGTCGATTACCTCGCCTGCGGCCTGCCACCGCTCTATAGCGACTACGCGGAGTTGGCGGGGCCGATCGGGCGCTATGATGCCGGGATTATTGTTGATCCCGGTGATGCCGGGGCGGTCGCCCGGGCGGTCGATGTGACGCTCGATGATCCGGCCAGCCTCGCGCGGCGTCGCCAGAACGCGCGGCGGCTGGTGGACGAGCTGCTGACCTGGGATCGCACCAGCGACCCCCTCGCCCGCTGGTGCCGCGAACCAACGCGCCGCGAACGGCAGCCGCAGATGCTGGACTTCGCCGCGCTACACCCCCCACAGGTTGCCGATCCGGCGGTGCTCGCCGTGGCGCGGGACGAAATAGCATACTGGCGGGCGCTCGCGGAGGAGCGCGAAGCCTACGCGCGTCACGTCGAAGCGGCCTGGCAGGAACGCGGCGAGGCGTTGGTATCTCGCGACGCTGCAGACGCGGCTTGGCGCGCTTCGCCGTGGCGCGCCGCCTGGCGACAGACGTTCGGGCGGGGGCGCGCGGGAAGCACCCGGTGAAGCACGAACTCAAACGGCGTCATCAGGCGCAATTCACCCCCCCCTTCTATCAGAGCGACCGATGAGCAACGTGCTGGTCCTCGCCAACTCGGTCATCCCCCTCCCCGGCCTACCAACCAACGGTGGCGGCTTGCGGGCGTGGACCCTGGCACGCGGTCTGGAATCCGCCGGGCATACCGTCACGCTCCTGTTCCCCCGTCACAGTCTCGATGAGCAATTAGTT
>DATCMP010000267.1:0-16949 GCA_036563365.1 Thermomicrobiales bacterium | reverse complement strand
GACTCACGACTCACGACCCACGACTCGACTTTACGGATTCGTTGCCAATTCCGGCTTTTTGTGTCGCACGAGAACATCGGTCGTCAGGGCCATATTAGCGGCGCTGACCGCGATTTGCAGGGCGGTCTGGACGACTGGGAGCGGATCGAGGATACCGGACTCCCAGGCGTCAACCCATTCCTGGTGTAAAGCATCGAAGGTCCAACCGGCATCGCGCCGTTGCGCCTCGGCGATCAGCGGCGAGGGGTCCAGCCCGGCATTGCGCGCGATCACGGACATCGGCGCGGTCAAGGCTTGTGCCAGGATCTTCACCCCGAACGCTTGATCACCGGAGAGTTCCGCCGCCAACCGCTCCAATGCTGGCACACAAGCGAGGAAGGCGGCACCGCCACCCGGCACCACACCATCACGCAGCGCCGCGCGTGCCGACGTAACGGCCGCTTCGACCCGACTCCGCAATTCTTTTTGCTCGGACTCCGTCGGCGCGGCCACATGGACCGTTGCCGCCGCCCCGGCAAGCTTGCCGACGCGCTCCTGAAGGCTTTTCCGCAGGTTTTCGTCGTTCTTCGCCTGGCGAATCTCCGCCTTGACTTCGTTGATCCGCTGACGGATCGCGCCCTTGGCACCGGCACCGCCGAGGATCCCGAACGTCGTATTGGTCACCCAGGCTTGTCGCGCCCGCCCGAGATCTTCGATGATGACATCCTCGACACGGTCGCCGCCCTCATTGTCGAACGCCCGTGCGCCGGTCGCGGTCGCCAAGTCACCGAGGATCTTGCTACGCTGCTCGCCGATCGAGGGCGCTTTCGCCGCCATCACCTCATCGAAATGCCCCTTGTCCCGATTGAGGACCAGCAACGCCAGCGCGGAGTCGGACACCTCCGGCGCGATGATCAGCAGGTTCCGCTCGCCAGCCGCCACGCAGACCTCCAGCAGCGGCACCAATTGCTCCGCGCGATTCAGATTCGTATCGGTGATGAAGATCCGCGGCTCCATCAGCCGAGTATGCTGGGTCCCTTCGCGCAACAGGTAATACGAGTGGTAGCCGCTGTCCCAGCGGACCCCTTCGATATACTCCACCGTCGTACGCGTCCCCGGCGCATCCTCGATCAGGACCGCGCCATCGGGGCCGACCGACTCGATCATCTCGCCGATTGTCTCCGCGAGGTCATCATCGCGGAGGGTACCAACGACGGCACGGGCGATCTCGGACGGCAGTTCGATCGGGCGCGCTTGCAGGCGCAACTCTTCGAGCGCCACCCGCAACCCCTGCTCGATCCCGCGCTTGATCTGCATCGCGTTCCCACCGGCCGCGATGTATGACGCAGCGGCATGGACGACGCCTCGGCACAACACCGCCGCCGTCGCCGCGCCGTCGCCGACTTCCTCGAAAACCGTCCAAACCATCTGCCGCACGATCATCCCGCCCATATCCGCGAACGGATCATCGAGCTGGACCGTGCGCCGCGCGATCGTCGCCGCGCTATCCAGGATCTCCGGCGCGCTCGTCCTACTGAATCCCTGGATGGCGACCGTGCGCGCCACCGGCCCGAGGGTCGGGCTCAACAGGGCGGTCATCTGGTCCATCCCGCGCAGAAGGGCCACCCGCGATTGGGGGGCCTCCAGCATTAATCGACGGGCCATACCCACCGCTCCTTATTCACTCGCACCTCTTCACCTCACACCCACACCAGCACACGAACGCCACGACAGCTGCCGCGCTTACGCCACCGAGAGTCAGCAACTATCGGTGCAGCTTCTTGCCCAGACCGAACGCCCAATTGTCGCATATGGAAGGCAGAGGTGCGTAGGGGAAGATACGAGTGGGCGGGTAGCCGACCCGATTGTATGCGGCGCGGGAATGTTGGTGCCGTACGCGTGTACTCGTCGCATCCCTTCATCCCCCCTTCATCCATACCACGGCCCTCCTTCACCCTGGGCCGCTACGCTGTGGTGGTGGCGAGAACCGCCACAGAAAACGACCGTAGCATAGCACCGCGACCGGTGCATGAAGGGAGGTACCACCGCACAACGCCAACCACTACGCCCAGGAAAAGACTTCGGATAAGGAGAGCATCATGGGACGATTATCTCTATCCTCGCGGACGAAATCACTCGCCTTGGTAGGTCTGCTGGCACTGACGCTGGCCGTTGGCGGTGCCGCCTTCGTGACGGGCGGCGGGGGCAGCGCGCTCGCGGCACCGGGGACACCGGGGGCCGCCTCCCCGTCTGCGGACAAGCAAGCCGCGCAAGCCGACTTCTACGCCAAGCTCGCCGCTAACCTCGGCGTCAGCCAGGATACGCTGGTGGCGGCGGTGCGGCAGGCAGACCTGGCGCAGATCGACGCTGCGCTCGCCGCTGGGACACTCACCGCTGAGCAGGCGCAGGTCACGCGAGATCGCATCAATTCCACCACCAGTGGCCTGCCGCCCTTCGGGATCGGTGGCGGGCGAGGCGGACACAACCAATCGGGGGGACGGGGCGGCCAGCAACCCGCCGGTTCACCCGCCCCGTCGGGGACACCAGCCACCCCGTAACAGAGTCCGATAGCGCAACCGAACGACGGCCCCTCAGCATCGTTAGGATGCTGAGGGGCCGTTCGATAGCGGAATGCCCCTGCGGTCGCTGCGAAGCACTCACTGAGAACGGCCCTACACCCCAAAGCATTCCTAGCTCCCGCGAAACAATGCAGCCTCGTACGCAGTCACGTTCCGCCCGATCGCGTATCATTCCTTCGGCGCACGGTTGGCCCCACGATACGCGCGACTCTCGAAGACGGGACGGCTGATCTCCTGCCGGTTACCCATCGACTCGCCCCCGACGGACGCCTACTCCTGGAGGTAGCTTGACCGCCGCGACCATCTCCCCTGCCCGTGCCTGGATGTTAGCCGCGCGTCCGCGCACCTTACCTGCGGCCCTCGCGCCGGTCATCGTTGGTACCGCGCTGGCGCTTCGCGATGGCGTATTCGCGCCGGGACCGGCAATCGCCGCCGTCGTCGTCGCGCTCCTCTTGCAAATCGGTGCGAACTTCGCCAACGATGTCTTCGATTTCCGGCGCGGCGCGGACACCGCCGAACGACTCGGCCCGACGCGCGTCACCCAGAGCGGCCTGATCGCAGAGCGCCAGGTGCTGGCCGCGACGATCGCCGTGATCGTCCTCGCCGCCTGCGCCGGTATGTATCTGGTCCTGCGCGGCGGCCTCCCGATCTTGATCCTCGGGATCGCCGCGATTATCGCCACCCTGGCCTACACCGGTGGCCCCTTCCCGCTCGGGTACAACGGCCTCGGCGAGGTTTTTGTGCTGATCTTCTTCGGCTTCGTCGCCGTGGCCGGGACGTATTATGTCCAATCGCTGCACCTGACCGCTACCGCCATCGCCAGCGCGGTCCCGGTGGGGGCGCTCGTCACCAACATCCTCGTCGTCAACAACCTGCGCGATCTGGAAACCGATCGGAAGGCCGGGAAACGAACGCTGGCAGTTCGCTTCGGACGTGCCGGGACGCAGCGCGAATACCTCATCCTGATGACCGTCGCCTACCTCACCCCGGCACTGCTTTGGCTGACAGGCGCGCTCGGCCCCTGGACCCTGCTGACCTGGCTGACGCTCCCCCTCGCGGCCCGGCTCGTACGGCAGACGCGCCAGGAAACCGGGCGCGCGCTGAACAAAACCCTCGGTGGGACCGCGCAACTCGAACTGCTCTTCAGTGTCCTCTTCGCCGTCGGTATCCTCCTCTCGCGCCGTTGAGCGGCGACGATAAATCCCGAAAAGGAGTGGTCGTGAGCCAACAGCCCGGCACCAGCGTATCAGCGACCGAGAAAGCCGCGATGGTCGAAGCGATGTTCGACCGGATCGCGCGGCGCTACGACCTGATGAACGACGTGATGACCGGCGGCACCCATCGCTTCTGGAAGGCGGCGACGCTGCGCGCGCTCGGGAATCGTCGCCATGCCAATGTCCTCGATGTCGCCACCGGCACCGGCGACCTCGCGCTGACCCTCGCCGCGACCTCGCGCACCGCCCGCGTCGTCGGTCTCGATTTCAGCGCTCAGATGCTTGCCCGCGCGGGGGTCCGCGGCCAAAACGCCGCCGCGACACACGTCGGCCGACTGACCTGGACGCGTGGCGACGCCCTCAACCTCCCTTTCGCCGACCACGCATTCTCCGCCGCCACCTCGGCCTTCGCGCTCCGCAATGTCGCGGACCTCGGCCAGATGTTCCGCGAGTTGGCGCGCGTCCTCGGGCCGGGCGGTCGCGTGGCCCTCCTCGATCTCGTCCCGATTCCCGACCCGCCGATCTGGACCCGCCTCGCACAGCTCCATCTGCGTCAGGTCGTGCCGCGCGTCGGTGCCTACCTCGTCGGCGATGCTGCCGCCTACCTCTATCTGCCCACATCGGTCGGCAGCCTCCCGCCGCTCCCGGACATCCTGGAGATGCTCACCGCCGCTGGCTTCGCCGATGTTCGTCGTCGACTCTTCGGCCTCGGCACCGTCGCCCTGATCACCGGCACCAAACGCTGACAAATGTGGGACAAGAGAGGTGATGAATAAAGCGGATTTTCTGGATCCTGAAAATTGGCATGGTGGACCAACGTACGAACTCGCTTTGGCATGGCCTGGTGGAGACGATCGTCAGATACTTCAAGCATTAGAGGCACTCTGGCAGGTACCTGGATTCGCTGGGCCTTGGGAAAGGCTGTCACAGTATCCCGACACATCGCCCATAGGATCGACACTCGATCGCGATGGCAGTATAAAGGTTTATGGTTTACTCACCCTGGCTGATCACACCCAGCTTGGCTGCATCGTGTTCACGATCCTCGAAGAAAAGCCCGGTAACACAGACACCCTGGATTGGCTTTTCATCGCGATCTACCACGGTATGCAGCAAAAAGCATTTGATTTCGTCTATAGCGACCAACTACGCAGGGACAATCTTTGGTTAACAGAAGTTGACGAGCAGTATTTGAGGATCGCCGAACATATATATTCGGTGGTTCCATTCACTGTCGCAGTCATCGATTTCGAGGGACCAGTACCACTCGATCGCAGCAGTGATCTTTCAGAAATGGTGTCTCGTTGCGGAAGTGGTTGTCTATTGCCCGCTAACAACGGGCTTGAGCATTGGTCTTCTCATGATTGGGCTGTACGCCAGTCAGGTCTGCGCTGGCTGCCGCCACATCAAGACTAGCGGAAGAATGTACGTCGCCTTTTCGCAAAGAGCGTCAATTTACAGCTGCTCACCCTCATGCTCAGCCATCCAGCGCCGCGCCTCCACCGTCGCCCCCGCCACATCGTCGGAGGCTAGCTCGCCATCGATTACAAGCCCGCGCAGATGATCTTTGAGGGGGCGGATCCAGGGGCCGGGAGCGCGCGCGAAGAGGCTCATCAGGGCGTTGCCGTCGAGTGGGCTCTGGAGTTTGGCGAGTTCCTGTTCTTCCAGCAACCGGGTACAGTGCGCCGCGAGGCCATCGATCCGCTCCTGCGCCCGACGGCGTACCTGGGGACGGGCGCTGGTCACATCGGCCCGCGCGAGGTCGAGCAGATCATCGCGCCAGGGACCGGTATCGAGCATCAAGCGACGCACCGCGCCATCAGTCCAATCGGGGCCATAGTGGCTCGGACGGCCATGTAACTCGATCAACACGCGCACAGCTTCGGTGATCTCGCGCTCTAATTTCAGGCGCGATAGGAGACCCTTCGCGATCCGCGCGCCCGCCAGTTCATGGCCGAAGAAGTGGACTTCGCCACCCTGCAGGCTGTAGGTATGCGGCTTCGCGACATCGTGCAACAGCGCGGCCCAGCGCACGACCGGTCGCGGTGGCGTGGCGGCCACGACGAGCCGCGTGTGCGTCCAGAGATCTTTTGATCCGGCGGCGTTGAAACGCACCAGCGGTACGAGTTCCGGCAACGTATGCTCCAGCAACCCGAGGCGTTCGAGCCACTGCAACGCGCCGGCAACGTCGGCGACCAACAAGAGACGAGTTAACTCCGCGCCGATCCGCTCGCGGCTGATTCGCGCCAAGTTTGCGCCGTGCGCGGTGATCGCCGTGCGTGTCTCGGGTTCGATGGCGGCATCGAGATCGGCGGCAAACCGAACGGCGCGCAACGCCCGCAGCGGATCCTCAGCCAGCCGGGCGGCGGGATCCGGCACGCCACGAATCGTGCGACGCCAGAGGTCGCCTTGCCCATCGAATGGATCTATCAGCGAACCCGGAACTTCGCCAGCAGCTCCGGCGACAACGATCGTCATGGCATTACAGGTGAAGTCGCGGCCCGCGAGATCGGCACGGAGACCACCTTCTGCGTCGCCGCGGAACGTGGTAATCTCGATCGCCTCGCCTTCCAGTTCGAAACCGACCGTGGCGAAGCGCTCGTTGGCGGAATAGATCGCCGTGGCCCCGGCCGCGCTCGCGGCGGCGCGAATCACGGCGGGCGGGGCATCGGTCGTGAAATCGAGATCGAGCACGACCCGCTCCAGCACTAGATCGCGGACGGCACCGCCGACGAGATAGAGGGTGGCATCCTTGCGTGCGAACGCCGCCGCCAGGCGCGCGGTTGCCCGCCGTTGCGCCTCGCTCAACCGCCCTAACAATTGCCCGCCCGCCAATGCACTCGCCCCGGTCACACGCCCCTTCAGCCCACGATTGTGCCGCCATGACCGGACGCTCCGGCACATCCACGGCGGCACACAGGATGGTACCATAAGGCCCACGGATGCTGCCCCGCCGAGGCACCGTCGCGAGACAGGCACAACGCCATATCGTCGCCTGCGGTCGTTAGGCTACAATTCGCCGTTGTTAACGCACCAGGGCATCGCGGCCCGACACGCGATTCAGAGGAGGAGTGATGAGCACAAATCTCCCCGCCACCGAACAAGCGCTCGCCGATGCGGTGAGCGGCGACGCGTTGCTACGCTATACCTCGACACTCGCGCAATGGGTACGGCTTTCGGGGAGCGACGAGGAGGCGAAGGCGTTCGATTACGTCGCCGCGACCTGCCGCGACTTCGGGATGCAGGTCGAGCGCTACGCGGTCGATGCCCTGGTCAGCTGGCCGCTCCGCGCCACCCTCGAAATCGTCGGCACCAAAAGCCGCTCATTCCCCTGCATCACCCACGCCTTCGCCCTCTCCACCCCGGAGGGCGGCGTTGAGGGCGAGGTGGTCGACAGCGCCGGTGGTACAACCGACTTGCGTGGCAAGATCGTCCTCAGCGACGGCTTAGCGAACCCGGGCAAGGGGATGGCGGCGGAGGAGGCCGGTGTCCTGGCGCAGATCAACATTAACGACGACTATGTCCACGAGATGATTATCACGCCAATCTGGGGTACGCCAACCCCACAGACCGCCCCATTGCTGCCGAAACTGATCAGCATCTCGGTGAACGCCGCCGATGGCGCGGAGATTCGTCGCATGGCCGCCGCTAGCACCATCCGGGCGAGGATCACCGCCGAGGTCGATACCCGCTGGCGCAAGATCCCCGTTCTCACCGCCGAACTCAAGGGGCGCGAAGACAACTATGTCCTCTTCAGCGGCCACATCGACTCCTGGCATTATGGGGCGATGGACAATGGCACCGCCAACGCGACGATGCTGGAGGTCGGTCGGCTCCTCGCGCAGCACCGGGGGGAACTGCGCCGGGGGCTGCGCCTCGCCTTCTGGTCGGGCCATTCCCACGCGCGCTATGCCAGCTCAACATGGTACGCCGATCACTTCTGGGCCGATCTGCACCAGCACTGTGTCGGCCACGTCAACGTCGATTCTGTCGGGGGGATCGGGGCGACGATCCTCAGCGAGGCGAACGCCATGGCCGAGACGGTCGGCTTCGGCGGACGCGCCATCCAGGAGATCGCCGGCCAGGAGCTCGAGTACAAGCGCTTCGGTCGCGCCGGGGACCAATCGTTCAACGGGATCGGTCTGCCGGCCCTGTTCATGTCCCTATCCGGGCAACCGGCCAAGGGCGGCGCTGTCGAGGAGCAGATGGCACGGTTGCTCGGCACGGGTGGGCGCAGTCGCAGCGGTGGGCTCGGGTGGTGGTGGCACACGACCGAGGACACGATGGACAAGATCGACCGCGACTTCCTCATCCGCGATGCGACCATCTACCTGTTGACCCTCTGGCGGCTCTGCACCGAAACGATTCTGCCGTTCGACTACAGTGCCACGATCGAGGAGATGCAGGGGGTGCTCCGCGAGCTTGCAGCGGTGGTGGGTGACCGCTTCGACCTCACCCCGGTATTGGAAGAAGCCGACACCGCCCTGGTCGCAACCAAGCGCTTACAGATGGCGTGCCGGTCCGAACCGGACGAGGCGACAGCGGCGAAGCTCAACGCCTGCATCATGGCCCTCGGCCGCTGCCTGACGCCGGTTAATTACACCCTCGCCGGTGCCTATGAGCACGATCTCGCGCTCGGCTCGCCGCCGATCCCATCGTTGCAGCCGCTACGCCAACTCGCCGAACTCGAACCGGGCAGCGATCAAGCCTACTTCTTACAGACACAACTCGTCCGCGCTCGCAACAAGGTCTGGCACGCCCTCCACGAGGCACACCAGGCAGTTGAGGCGGCGCTGGCGTAGTGGTGCACGATCGGCCCGCGGCGAAACTGGCGACGGAAACCGCCAATTTCACCGCGTTACCATTCCTCTAATGTCATCAGCAATCCACGGCACAGACATCTTCAGGCTACGCGGTGGTGAACAAAGAGATGGGGGGTGGGCAATTGCCCACCCCCCTCTCGTTACGATCCGTGTAGCGCAGGAACTAGATCTCCTCGCGGCGCAGCGTTGCGGCTGGCTCAGCAGCGCGGGTCGCGACAACGACCGGCTCGACCTTCGTCGCGACGACCTTCGGAGCCTCGACCGGCTTGGCAGCGGCCTCGGCCGCGAGCCGGGCTTCTTCCTCGGGATCACTCACATTACTCTTGAATTCCTTGATGCTCTGACCCAGCGCGCCGCCGACTTGGCCGAGTTTACCGGCACCAAAGACGACGAGGACGATCGCCAAGATGAGCAACAAGTGCATCGGCTGAAGCATACCTATACCCATTGAAACCTCCTCTGGTACATTACTCCCGCGCGAGGGAAAACTGTATATGGTCACCGAAAACGACCATTTCCCTCGGTTTTGTAGATGCCGTCAAGTATAGCATAGACCATACCCACCCGGCGAACGGCGAACGAAAGAATCTCGCCTCTTGCCATCCATCGATCAAAACGCATGATTTGGCGCGAAAGTTCCCTCCTCTAACGACTGTACGAGTTGTCCAAGTGCCAGGAAATCGTCACGTTGCAACGCAAATGGACGGTGTAGCTGAGCGCGCAGCCCAGGATGATAGAGCGGTAGCAGTAACCGTCCTTGCCAGGGTACGGGCTGTCCCACCGCTTCACGTAACTGCAAACCGTGTGCCGCGAGCGCACCGACCGCTCTCAGCGCCACCGCCCCGAGTGTTACCACCACCGGCGCGCCGACCACCGCCAACTGCCGCCCCAATAGCTCGCCACAAGCAGCGAGTTCTCGGCGCGAAGGCCCGCGGTTACGACCCTGTGCATCGCGCGGGTTGCAGAGGACCGCGTTCGTGATGAAGACTTCCATGCGGGTCAGGCCGGCCAGCGCGAGCAACCGCTCGAAGTTCCGCCCGCTCTGGTCGCCGCTGAACGGCACTCCGGTACGATCGCCACCCAGCCGACCGGGCGCTTCCCCGATGAAGATCACTCGTGCGCCTGGCCCACCGTTCGCCGGACTGAGGAGGCGCGACCTGCCTATCATCGCCGGACAACGTTGGCAGGCAACCGCGTCTGCACAAAGCTGACTGAACGCTATTTTCCGGGTGGCAGTCACCGACGACCCACGAGTTCGCGCAGATTCGGCGGCGGCGTTACCTTCAACGGGCGTGGTAACGCCCGCCGAAGCGTTACCGATCACTAGTACGTCGCCGTGCCGACCTTGGATCATCGCTACATCGATCCCTTATAGACCCCGCCATCGACGAGTAGATTCACGCCGGTGATGTAGCTGGCACGCTCTGAGGCCAAAAATGCCGCCGCTGCCGCGTACTCCTCAACGTGCCCATAACGCTTCATCGGGATCTCTTCTTCCGCCGCGCGCCGGACTTCCTCAACCGTGCGACCGGTCCGCCGAGCGCCGATTTCGTTGTTCTGGATAACCCGGTCGGTATAGATCGATCCCGGCAGCAGGTTATTAACGGTGATCCCCTCGGCGGCGACCTCATTCGATAGGCTCTTCGCCAGCCCGATCACGGCGGTGCGGACGGCATTCGACAACAGGAGCGGGCCGATCGGCTGCTTCACCGCCACCGAGGTCGAGTTGATAATCCGCCCCCATCGACGCTCGCGCATCCCCGGCAGGACGCCGCGAATCAGGCGAACGCTGCTCAGGAGCAACAGATCGACCGCACGTTGCCACTGGGCATCATCGAAGTCATCAAAGTAGCCGGGCGGTGGACCACCGGTGTTGTTGACCAGGATATCGACGTGGTCGTGCCGAGCCAACGTCGCCGCGATCAACCGATCGATCTCCTCGCCTCGGGTCAGATCGGCGGCGACCGTGAACGGTTCGTGGCCTGTCGCCGCCCCGATCTCCGCTGCCGTCTTCCGTAGTTCTTCCTCGGAACGCGACGAGATCACGACCTGTGCCCCCTCGCGAGCGAGTTCCAGGGCGATCGCCTTACCGAGCCCTTTACTGCCAGCGGTGACCAGCGCCACTTTACCCGTCAAACCCAGATCCATCTGGCTCCCTCCCTCTACGGTTTTGGTATCTCATCGCCTGGGAGGATACCATGCCCAATCCAACACTGAGCGGATCTGAGTACAACAGAATGGGGGCGACTGGCATTTGCCAGTCGCCCCCATTCTCAACCCACATGAGGATCTTGTGCGGTGTTATGCCGGCTGCGGGCGGAAGATCCCACCGGCGGGCGGCGGTGAGTCCGGCTCCTGCCGCTCCACACGGCGCTCCGGCTGCGCTTGCACGCGCGCGGCGGCGACCAGGGCCGGTTCGGTGATCGGCGGGCCGACCAGCCGCGGCTTCGGCTTCGGCTCCTCGAAGAACTGCTCGATCTCCGCGCCGTCGATCGTTTCCTTCTCCATCAGGACATCGACAATCTTGATCATCTCGGGCATGTACCGGGTCAACAATTCCATCGCCCGGGCATACGCCGCATCGATGATCGAGCGGACCTCGTTGTCAATCTTGACGGCGATCTCTTCGCTGTAGTTACGCTGCTCGCTAATCTCCCGACCGAGGAAGACCATCTCTTCCTTCTTGCCGTAGGCAATCGTGCCCATCGCCTCGCTCATCCCATACTCGGTGACCATCTTCCGGGCCAGCGAGGTCGCCCGCTCGATGTCGCTCGAAGCGCCGGTGGAGAGCTCATCGAAGACCAGGCGTTCTGCGACGTGCCCACCGAGCATATAGACGAGCATATCCTGGAACTGCGACCGCGTGTAGTAGAAGCGGTCCTCTTCCGGCAGATAGCGAGTGTAGCCGCCCATCATGCCGCGCGCCACGATCGAGATCTTCGCGACCTGATCGGAGTGCGCCAGCACCCGGGCCGCGACCGCATGCCCGGCCTCGTGATAAGCGGTCATGATCTTCTCGCGCTGGCTGATCACGCGACTCTTCCGCTCAGGGCCAGCCTGGACGCGGTCGATCGCCTCTTCCAGCTCCGACTTGCCGATCGTCTTCTTGTTCCGGCGCGCGGCGAGAATGGCCGCTTCGTTGACCAAATTCTCCAGATCGGCACCGGAGAAGCCGGGGGTCTGCTTCGCGAGGGACTCGGCATCGCAGCCCTCTTCGAGCGGCTTGCCACGGGTGTGGACATCGAGGATCGCCTGCCGCCCCTTGATGTCGGGCCGGTCGAGGACCACCTGTCGGTCGAAGCGACCGGGCCGCAACAGCGCCGGGTCGAGGACGTCCGGCCGGTTCGTCGCGGCGATGATGATGATGTTCGTGCTGGAATCGAAGCCGTCCATCTCCACGAGGATCTGGTTCAGCGTCTGCTCGCGCTCGTCGTGCGAACCGCCGAGGCCCGCGCCACGCTGCCGACCGACCGCGTCGATCTCGTCGATGAAGATGATACAGGGAGCGTTGCGCTTCGCCTGCTCGAAGAGGTCGCGCACCCGGGAGGCACCGACACCGACGAACATCTCCACGAATTCGGAACCGCTGATGCTGAAGAACGGCACACCGGCCTCACCGGCAACCGCCCGGGAAAGGAGGGTCTTGCCGGTCCCCGGCGGGCCGACCAGCAACACGCCGCGCGGGATACGCGCGCCGAGCGCGGCGAATTTGTCGGGGTATTTCAGGAACTCGACGACTTCTTGCAATTCCTGCTTCGCTTCCTCGACACCAGCCACATCGGCGAAGGTGACGGTCGGGCGATTGCCGGTGAACATCCGCGCGCGGCTCTTCCCGAAGGAGATCGCCTGGTTGTTCGAGCCCTGCGCCTGCCGCATCATGAAGACGAAGATACCGATCAGGAAGAGGGTTGGCAGCAGGAAAGTCAATATACTCAGCAGCCCGCCCCACTGGCTGGCGGGCTTCGTCTCGATCCGCACGTTAGCGGCGGTCAGATCGACCTTATAGGTATTGAACAGGTCATAAATTGTCACCCCGTCGGAGAGGTGGGTCGTCTTCGGCTCTTTCTGGCCGCGATAGTAGATCTGGACGTTGTTCGAGCCGGTCTGGGTCTCGATCCGCTCGACTTGACCCGCCACTACCTGGCTCGCGAGCGTCTTGCCATCGACTTCATCCGGTGCGGCCCGGTTCCCGATGAAGGTGAACCAGATAAAGATCGAGGCCAGCACCAACAGCACCCAGACGAAAGTGTGCTTCGCCCACTTGTTTGAACCCATCTGTTCCTCCGTGATTGTTCGCGCGCGAGGTCACGTACCGTTGTGTGAACACGTCGCGATCGCCCGTGTCCGCACAGATTTCCGCAGCGAACCCTGGGCTTGGTATCGCTGTGAACTACGTACGCCGATAGCTCCCGCAAGTATAGCAGATCGACCAGTGTCGCTTCATTCAGGGAGTAGGCGATAAGGCTGCCATCCGCGCGCCATCCGGCAAACCATTGTCGCCGGATAGTCACCTCGTCAGGCAGCAGACACAAGCCTCGCCAGTAAGGCGCTTTGCAGGGCGGGCGCGACCTGCGACAGGGTCAGCGGCGGTGCATGCGGCTCATCAAGTTCGCCTTAGCGAAGCGATCACGTTCTATTAACGCCGCTCGACCGAGCCACGTGACACCCGCGCCGATTATTCGGCGGCGGTGAGGGATAAGACGCCTAAGTAAGGCAAATTCCGGTACCGCCCGGCATAATCGAGGCCATAACCGATCACAAATTCATCGGGAATGTCGAAGCCGATATAGTCGATCGGTGGTAGCGGGTTCTCGCGCGGGCGATCTTTCATCAGGAACGAGCAGATCCGCACACTCGCCGGATTCCGCCGAGAGATCAGGTCGAGCAGGTAGACCAGGGTCAGGCCGCTGTCGATGATGTCCTCCACGAGGATCACGTTCGCCCCTTCGACCGACTCATTGAGATCTTTGAAGATCCGCACCACGCCGCTCGACTTCGTGCTCGCACCGTAGCTAGAGACGGCGATGAAGTCGATTGTCAGCGTCGGGCGATCGATCGCACGGATGAGATCGGCCATGAAGACGACCGCTCCCCGCAGGATGCCGACGATGATCAGCGGCGCGTCGTCTCCGGCATAATCGGCCGAGATCCGTTCCCCGAGTTCGCGCACCCGGGCCTGGATCCGCTCCGCCGGGATCAGTTCCCGCTCGATCGACTCGCGCTGCCCGTCGATGATGATCCCGCTCATCCCCTCTCCTTGCGTATCCCAGCCCGGATGTTCTTCACGCCGTCGGCGAATCGTCCGCTCCATTATAAAGCAGCCGCAACATCGGCCAGGGTTCGGCACCCGCCGTGACAAACGCGGCAAGGCCGACGACCCAGTAGATCCGCGCCCCCGCCGCCATCAGGATCAAATGCCGTCGGCCGTAGCGCGGGATATGGTGATCGACAAACCAATCTTGCAACTTCTGGGTGCCACGATTACCCGGCAGCACGAGCAGATCGCCCACTTGCCAGGTACGGAGCAGCAATGACGGGTCGCCGGGTGCAATCGACGGCAACGGGCAACACGCTGGCCCAGGAGCCTCACCGAACGCGGCCAACGCAGGCAGTAACGTCCAACTTTCCGGCAACTCGATCGTCTCGCCCATCTCGATCGCCGTTGACCATCCAGGCTCAGCCAAGGGCAAACCGAGTCGCTGGCGCAGCGTCGCCTCGATCGTGGTGTCTGCGCCAACGGCCACGCGCTCATGCTCAACCAGCACAACGATCCCATCGGGGAGCAGCCAACGGCCACCCGAGCGCGACGCGTTGACCGCCTCGCGCGCCGCTTCGATCGGGGCGGCGCTGAGCCCGAGCGCAGACTCGACGCCGCGTACCGTGAGCCACGCGCGCCGCAGCAATCGCCGTTGCAGCGCGGGCGGCTCGGCCCGCAATGCCGCGCGATCGAAGAGGACCAGTGCGTCGGCAACCTCGGTGCAACGTTCCCAGGCGTCGTCTGTCGCCCAGCGCAGCACGGCCTCATCATCGGCAAGCAATGCGGCTTCACGCGCCAGGAGGCCGGTTGAGCCGGGGAAGATCTCTTCGATCAAAGGCAAGAGGCGGTGACGGACACTATTACGCCGCAGGGTGAGATCGTCGTTCGTGCTGTCGTAGCTCGGTGCCAATCCCCAGGCAGAACAATACGCCTCAATCGCCGGGCGGCCACAACCGCGGAGCGGTCGCCAGATCGCCGGGCGAAAAAATCTGCCAGCGGTGTCGCGTATCGTAGCATACCGATCGAGGAGATCACCCGACCGCCGCACCACCGGCATTCCGGTCAGCCCGGCCAACCCCGCCCCGCGCAGCAGATGCATCAGCAACGTCTCGGCCTGATCGTCGGCCTGATGGCCGAGCGCCACCGTTCGCGCGCCGATCCGCGCGGACTCTACGGCGAAGAGGCGATACCGCTCCTGTCGTGCCGCGTCCTCCAGCCCTTCTCGCCCGCCCGCAATCGCGCCCGCGCGCACGACGCGAACCGCGACCGTGATCCCCCAGGCATCGCACAGTGCGGCGACCCGCGCCGCCTCCGCCGCCGACTCCGAGCGCAGCGCATGATCGACCACGACCGCGTGCAACGCCCCGCCACGCCCTTCGCTCGCCAGCCAGCGCCACAGCAGATGCAATAGCGCCAGCGAATCCGGCCCCCCCGACACGCCAACCAGGATCGGCGCGGCCAATTCTGTGGGCAGCAACATATCCGCCGCTGCACGCACAGCGGGCAACAGATCAGTTTTCGCTTGTTGGTTGTCTTGGGCACGAGGCATTGCGTGCGCTCGCTCTAGTCACGTAGGGCAAACGTTACGACGGTCAGCAGCTTTAGCTGAAGATCGTGGCGATCAAGTGCAACGGTTGTTGGCTCGCTACTATGGTGGGTAACTGCTGACGGGCGTTGGTCGCCAGATTCATCCGGCGCTAGGTGGCCTGCGGGTCACGAAGTCCACTGAAGTGGACCAGGTTCGGCATCAACACCGTGATTATCGGGAAAAGCATTGCAGTGTAACGAACCTAGTCCGCCGCGGCGGACTTCGTGGCCGCAGCCCTTAGCCGGGGACTTGTCCCGTGCGGGGTCACGGGGATTTAATCCCCGGTCCTCCGCCACACCGGAGGAAGTCGGCCAACTCCATCAGTCGCAGCCTCGCCTCCCACAGCTACAGACGCCGATTCCCTTCAAATCTCTCCCTCGCTATCGGGATCGAGGAAGGTCATCTGCGCCGCAGCTTGCGCCACCGATGACGCAGCATACGCCTTGCCCATGTGCTCGTACGCGCGGCGGGTCGCCACGCGACCGCGCGGGGTCCGCTGCAGGAAGCCGAGTTGGATCAGGTACGGCTCATAAACATCCATGATCGCATCGACCTCCTCGTTGGTCGCCGCCGCCAGCGTGGCGATCCCCACCGGGCCGCCCTCGAACTTGTCGATGATCGCCGCCAGTACGCGCCGGTCGGTTTCATCGAGCCCGAGTTCATCGATCTCCAGGCGTCCCAACGCCTCGCGCGCGACGGTGCCGTCGATCGCGCCATCGGCGCGCACCTGGGCATAATCGCGGACACGCTTCAACAGGCGATTGG
Organism: Thermomicrobiales bacterium; assembly: GCA_036563365.1. Taxonomy (GTDB): domain Bacteria; phylum Chloroflexota; class Chloroflexia; order Thermomicrobiales; family CADCWN01; genus CADCWN01. Next base: position 744 of record DATCMP010000267.1, on the reverse strand, counting down.
CGACGCGCGGTGTGCCGCGTGCCCGGAGGGCCAACTCATGCGCGCCGTCCTCATCGACCGCCACGCGCAGAATCTTGGCCGACCGACGCATGATCTCCAACATTGCCGCCTGATCGTAGAAATCGAGCCGGTGGACGATCCCGAAGCGATCGCGCAACGGCGAGGTCAGCAGCGCCAGCCGCGTCGTCGCCCCGACGAGGGTGAAGCGAGGCAGGCTGATCCGCATCGAGCGCGCCGCCGGGCCTTTGCCGATGATGATATCGACCGCATAATCCTCCATCGCCGAGTAAAGGATCTCTTCGACCTGCCGGGCCAACCGGTGGATCTCATCGATAAAGAGGACATCGCCAGCTTTGAGATTGGTGAGGATCGAGACGAGGTCGCCGGCCCGATCGATCGCTGGACCGGAGGTGATCCGCAGGCTGACGCCCATCTCGGTTGCCAAAATCTGCGCCAGCGTCGTCTTACCCAGACCGGGCGGCCCATAAAGCAAGACGTGATCGAGCGACTCGCCGCGCGCTTTCGCCGCCTCGATCACGATCCGCAGATTCTCTTTGACCCGGTCCTGGCCGATATATTCGTCGAGGTGCCGCGGACGCAGGCTCGTTTCGGCGGCGCGATCTTCCTCGCGTTCCGTGCTACCAACCAGTCGTTCCAACGTTTTTGCTCCCCGTAGCCTAGATGTTCATTCGCGCCAAGTATACCATAGCAAAAAGAACATCTGTTCTATCGGGACATGCTGCC
>DATCMP010000340.1:0-1959 GCA_036563365.1 Thermomicrobiales bacterium | reverse complement strand
CGTCGCTCGCGGCGCGAAGGGCATCGGGCCGATCAGGGTTGGCTACGGGCAGGCCCGGTGTAGTGTACCGATAATTACGATTGGGTGTATCACGAGTTAGGCACGACGATCGCAAAGAGCAGCCCGATCGGCGCGGGCGATCTCGTGTCCGATACGGCAACCGAGTCGACAGAGCGGCGTCAGGGCATAATTGCGTTGCGGGTAGAGCCTCGGCGGCTCGCGGTTGCGCGTCGCTACGCAAAGCACGGAGAAGTCTGATGTTCACAGTAGATCAGGTCGGGGAATACCGCACGCGCGATGGGCGCAAAGCGGTCGTGTTGGGGTACAACCCGTACGGGTCCCTGTTTCGCCGATGGATCGGATACGTGGGCGAATCGACGAGCGAGCGGGGTGATGATGGCGCTTACCAGCCGGGCGGCACCAGCGATCGCGATCTTATCGGCCCTTGGGTGCAACCCGCTACTCTCAGCGCGTTGGAGGACGTCTATTGCGCTCAGCGAGATCCGGCGGACCACGCCCAGGTAACGCTCCAGGATGTGCTGCGCGCCCTCGCTTCCGCGATCGACGATCTCAATGCACAAATCCGGTGAGGGAGTCCTGCCAGCTCGGTCTTCACGCCTCGGTTGCACCCTGGTCGTATTCCACGGGGTAATCAATCGATCGGTAGCGTCTCGTAGATCTCGATGGTGCCGCCATTGTGGGTGCGATACGGGCAACCTTGCGCCAGGATGGTCGCCGCGGCGAGGCTGTCGGCGGAGAAAATCATGTACCCTCTGAGTTCAGACGAACCGCCATCGCCGCTTGAACTATCGGGGGCTACCGTCATCGAAGGGCCGAAGGGGTTGCCGGGATCGACCACCGCTGATCCCAGGCTACCAACCCAAACCCGCCATGCCTGCATGAGCACCGCTCTATCCTGCACCGAGGCCGGAACGCCGCCGCTCGTATAGACCAGGACATATTTCGCCACTCCCTATCCCTCCTCGTGATACGCCGCGCTAGCCGATCCCGCCGGGTGACGACACCACAACCCTACCATACCTCGACCACGACGCCCGTCGCGGTCGTATGCGTGACTAGCGATAATCGGTTGTTACCACTAGTCATACGACAACTTCGAAGTTATACTGTGTCCGTACAGCGATCCGCGCTTCGCTTGTTGCGGATGATCGGTGAGGGGGTGCTGCCGGTGAGTGCTGCTGATCGCGTGCATAGCGGGAACCTGGATGAAGGTCGCGAAGTGATGGTTGATCTCCACGTCGCTGCCGAGCGAGGCCGTGGGGCGATCGTCGGTGCCCAAGCATTGCCCGCCGAGCTAGAGGCGGCCCTGATGCGCGTCCGCCGTTACAGCGCCAACACGCGCGCCGAGAATACCGTGCGCGCCTACGATGCCGACTGGCGCGACTTCACGGCGTGGTGCGCGACGCACGGTCTCGAGACGCTCCCGGCGCATCCGGTCACCGTGGCCCTCTATCTCGATGCCCTGGTCGAGGCCGGTCGTTCCATCAGCACGCTGGCGCGTCGCCTGGCCGCCATCGCCGTGGCGCATCGTCGGGCGCGCCTCGATAATCCCGCCACCGATGGCGCGGTACGCGAGGCCTGGCTCGGGATCCGCCGCGAGCATGGCACCGCGCAGGTCGGCAAGGATCCGCTGCTGGTCGAGCTGTTGCGCGCCCTTGTCGCCACGCTCGATGACGATCTGGCGGGGCGTCGCGACCGCGCCCTGTTGCTCATCGGCTTCGCGGGCGCGCTCCGTCGTGCCGAACTGGTGGCGCTGACAACCAAGGATATTCGTTTCGATGGGCAAGGCTTGATCGTCACGATACGTCGCGCGAAGACCGATCAGCAAGGGGCCGGGCGGCGCTTGCGTATCCCGCCCGGAGTCCGCGAGGCGACCTGCCCGGTGCGCGCCCTGCGGGCATGGCTCGCCGTCACGGGGATGTCCACTACCGGGGCGTC
>DATCMP010000246.1:0-9315 GCA_036563365.1 Thermomicrobiales bacterium | reverse complement strand
CGCGGCTGAGACGCGGCGGTTCGCGGTCAACAAGTTTCAGCAGCCGACAAAACTCTCCGGGGTCGATCGCGAAATCTTCCGTCGGCTGTGGTTGATCAGCACCCATCGCGCTACGGCCCTCACATCGTCAAGGTCGGGGCGTACCCCCGAGTCCCGGCGTGCCGGGGTTGCTCGGTCCCGTTGGCGGGGTCGGCACCGATGGTTGGCTTGGCGGAGTCGCCGGTCCGGTCGTGGCCGTGGGCAGCGCGGGGAGCGTCGGCAGGGCTCCGGCGGTTGCATACGGGATATTCGTCGTGGGCTGAACGACGAGGGCTGGTTCGCTGATTGTCGTCGGCGGTGCGCTGGGACGGGACGAGCCGCCCAGCCCGCCATTACGCTGGCGCGTCGACTCCGGGCCGCAGGCCGCGATGCCGAGCGCCATCAGGAGCAGGATTACCAGCACACTCCCGCGCGCCGGTCGCCACTTTGCGTGCCGCATCGTCCCTCCCTGTTCCCGGCGCGTGCGCCTGATCCCGGCGAATAGGTGAGCTACGCGCCCCCCGTTCGCGAACGCTCGTGGACTGTGCGGAGATCTTTCGCGTGCATCCGCTCGTGGAACCCGATCACCCGGAAAATCCCTTCCACGGTCGTCTCCTTCAGCACCGGGTGATACGCGGGCAGGTCCAACTCGGCATCGGTCGTCTGACCTAAGCGTTGCAGCGTTTCCTGGCGAGCCGTGTCCATCTGCGCCAACAAGTCCGGCACGGTCTGGTCCTTCGCGCGGCGTATGCGGCCTTCGTTGTAACGATCGATATCGAAGGCCGGGTCGAGCTGCGCCGGACGACCATCGATCGTCGCCACGATCAGCCCCAGCATCCCGCTCTCGGCATAGGCGACGTGGGCAATCAGTTCGCGCGCAGTCCAGTGCCCTCCCTCGGTCCAGACCGGCGCGGCGAGATCGGCTTCATCGAGGACCGCCACCGCCGCGAGGAACGATTCACGCCCGGAGGCGAGACGTTCCACGAGCCGCTGTTTCCGTTCGTCGTGCCCGGTCATCACGGCACCCCTCCTCACGAGCGCAATTTATATGCCCGGCTACCTTATGCTCTATGCACCCGCCGCGATCTGCTCGCCCGCGAGGCGATCGACCTCGCGCAGGAAGGCGTCGCGCTCGGCCTCGTCGCCGACGATACGGCAGCCCGCCGCCTTACGGTGACCGCCGCCGCCGAACCTCTCAGCGATTGCCGCGACATCGACCGCCTCAACCAGGGTGCGCAGACCGGCGCGCCATTCCCCCGGTCCGCGATGCAGCAGGACGGTGGCCCGCGCACCTTGAGTGCCGGTGAGGAAGTTGATCACCCCGCCCGATTCTCCTTCGGAGGCGTTCGCCGCCGCCAGCATCTCCGGGGTGATCTGACTCCAGACGACGCCGCCGCACCACGCGGCCTGATCGAGGGTCGCGCCCCAGACCTTGATGGTGGCGAACGGGCGCGAACGATAGAAGTTGTTGACGACGGCGGTATGGTCCGCCCCCGCCGCGATCAGGTCGGCGACGACGCGCACGACGCGGGGCGAGGTGCTGGTCGTCTGCAAGCCGAGGGTGTCGCCGTAGATACCGGCCAGCAAACAGGTCGCGGCCTCGGGCGAGATCGGCAGTTCCCACGCCCGCGCCAACAGATAGAGGATTTCTGCGGTCGCAGCGGCGGTGCTGTCGATGAAGTTGACGTCGCTGCCGTCGGGCGCGACGCCGAAACGCGCGTTCGTGACATGGTGATCGATCATCAGCGTCGGACCGGCGGCGAAGCGGTCGGCATGCTCGGCGTGCAGCCTGCCGAGCCTACCGGTATCGGAGGAATCGAGCGCCATGATCAGATCGGCCTCCGGCAGTCGGCCACCGGCGTAGCGCACGATCGTGTCGGCACCGGGGAGGAAGGCGGTGATATTCGGGAAGTCGCCGTCACTGGCGTAGACGGTCACCGCTTTCCCGCGCGCCGTCAGCAGGTGATACAGCCCCAGGGCACTGCCGACCGCATCCGGGTCGGAGTTAATATGGAAGGGACTGATGATTCGCTGCGCCTGTGCGATGAAGGGCCAGAGACGGGCCGCGCCTTCATGATATGCTGCGTCGATTTCCATGAGGTTGCTCACCGATATCCTCCCAATTATCATGCGCGGCGTCTTGCTCTGCCGTCGAAGTATAGTCGCTCGCCCGATACCTAACGCTCGACCATCGACCACCGCCGGACCATATCATCTGCAGTAGCCCGCAAAGAGGGGGCGAGGCAAGCACCACACGGTGTCTGCCCCACCCCCTCTTTCGCGTGCGCGCCAATGTTCGCGTGTTATTCGTTCGGTTTCGTCGCCTCTGCCGCCTCTGCCGCCTCACGCGCATCAGCGGCGGCCAGCTCCGGTGCGAGCGCCTGCAAGGTGCGCTGCACACGCTCCGCTTGCTCCATCGAGTGATCGAGCTGGAAGTTGAGTTGCGGCGTCGTACGCAACCTGACGCGCTTGCTGATCTCGGTGCGGAGGAAACCGGCCGCGCCACGCAGGGCGCGCAACGATTCCTGCTGCGTCACCTCGTCGCCATAACAGCTCACGTTCACGCGCGCGTTCCGCAGATCCGCGCTGACGAGCACGCTCGTGATTGTCACGAAGCCCAGGCGCGGATCCTGCATCTCGCGCGTGATGATCTCACTGAGTTCGGCGCGAAACAGATCACCGATCTGCTCTGTACGACGGGTTGGCATGGTATTCCCTCGGGGGGTAGTCAGTAGCCAGTAGCGAGTAGTCAGTGAGGCGATGCAGGCATTGCGCCGAATGGTTGGCACCGTGCCGCAACGAGTCACTGGCTACCGACTACTGGCTACTGGCTACTGGCTTACGGCAACCTTCTCGATGTGATAGAACTCGAGCTGATCGCCTTCCTTGAAGTCGTTGAAGGTGTCGAGGCTGAGTCCGCACTCGTACCCGGCCGCCACTTCGCGCGTGTCGTCCTTGAAGCGCTTCAACGAGGCGACAGTGCCATCGTGGACCACCACGCCGCTGCGTAGCACGCGCACCCGGTCGTTGCGGAGCGCGCGACCGTCGATGACATAGAGCCCGGCGGCCTGGATCCGGTTCGGCAGCTTGAAGATCTGCCGCACTTCTGCGTAGCCATCGGTGACTTCGCGCGTCTCCGGTTCCAGCAGCCCCTTCATCGCCGATTCGATATCGTCGACCAGGGTGTAGATGACATCGTAGAACCGTACATCGACTCCGCTCGCCAGCGCCGCGCGCTGGGCGGCGGCGTCCGGGCGGACGTTGAAGCCGATGACGATCGCCCCGGAAGTGGCGGCGAACGTCACGTCCGACTCGGTGATCGCGCCGGTGTTCGCCAGCAGGGTGCGGAGCTGTACGTTCTGCTGCTCTTCGGTCACGCGGCTGATCGCATTTTGCAACGCGCCGAGCGACCCTTGTACGTCGGCCTTGATGACGATCCGCAGTTCCTTCGCTTGCCCGCTCTGGATCTGCTTGCCGAGATCTTCGAGGCGTACCGGGCGATCGTTCACCTGTGTGCCGACACGCCGCTGAATCGTCCGCTCCTCAGCGATGGCACGGGCTTCGCGCTCATCCGCGAGGACTTGTACCGGGTCGCCCGCCTCGGGCGTTTCGAGCAGGCCGAGGATTTCAACCGGCATACTCGGGCGGGCCTGGCGCGCCTTGCGCCCGCGATCATCGTTCATTGCGCGGATACGCCCGTAGGTCGCCCCGGCGACGACAACATCGCGCAGGTTGAGCGTACCGGTCTGGATAAGGACCGTCGCCACGACACCACGATTGCGGTCGACGCGGCTCTCGATCACCACCCCAGCCGCAGGGCGGTGCGGGTTGGCCTTCAACTCCTGCAAGTCGGCGACGAGCAGGACGACTTCCAGCAGTTCCTCGATCCCCAGGCGCTCACGCGCGGATACCTCGACGGTCGGGACATCGCCACCATAGCTCTCGGCGATCAGGCCGTTCTCGGCGAGTTGCTGCTTGACCCGGTCGGGGTTGGCGTCCGGGCGATCGATCTTGTTGATCGCCACGACGATCGGCACGTTGGCCGCTCGCGCGTGGGCGATCGCCTCCAACGTCGTCGGCATCACGCCGTCATCGGCCGCCACCACGAGGATCGCGATGTCGGTGACTTGGGCACCACGGGCGCGCATCTGGGTGAATGCTTCGTGACCGGGCGTATCCAGGAACGTGATCCGCCGGCCTTGCAATTCGATCTGATAGGCACCGATATGCTGGGTGATCCCGCCGGCCTCGCCTTCCGCGACGTTCGCGGAACGGATGGCATCGAGCAACTTCGTCTTCCCGTGATCGACGTGGCCCATGATCGTGACGACCGGCGGTCGCGTCACGGCGTCCGGATCATCGCTCGCCTCTTTCTGGCGCTGTTCGGCGGTCATCACGAGCGTGCCGGAAAGGGTCTCGTTGACCTTTTCCTCGGTCGGGATGTTCAGCGCCTCGGCGACCTTGGCCGCCGTGGCATAGTCGATCTGCTGATTAATCGTTGCCATGATCTTGCGATTCATCAACTCCTTGATGATCGCGATCGGCGTGGTACTCAATGCCTCGGCCAGTTCGGCCACCGTCATCACATTCGGCAGGGCAACACTCTTCGGCGGCCCGACCGGGGCCATCCGGCGCATCGTGGAGCGCGCGCCACCGGCTACCGCGGTGCCCGTCCCTTGCATCGGGCGACGCTTGCGACGCCGACGATACTCGCCCTCGCTCTCGCCCCCACCACCGCTACCGCCAGTATTCCCGCCGGTATTGCCGCCACCGGCATTGTTCGGGCCGCGAAAGCCACTCATATTCTTAACCATGCACATCCCCTCTTTACAGTGGAGCACCCAGGGCGACTACCCCTGTGTACCCTCTTCGTTATCCTCGGGGCCTTCCGGCACCCGTTCATCGGCATAGCGCAGCAAGTCTGCACGATTCTGATCACTTAATCCGTCGAGTCGCAGGGCGCGTACCAGCGTCTTCTCGTTGATGCCACGCTCCCAGCAGCGGACCCGCGCACAAAGGTACGCACCGCGCCCGGAGCGCTTGCCCGTCGGATCGACGTCAACCGTCCCCTCCTGGGTGCGTACCAATCGGATCAACGTCCGTTTGGCATCGGTCGAGCGGCAGGCCACGCAGGTCCGTTGCGGCACATGCTTCGGTCGCGGCCCCTTCGCCTTCCGACGCTGCGGCGACGCCAGTTTCGTCTTGGTCAACCCTTGGTTCATGCCAGCCCCCCCGGGGAAAGTACGAACTACGAAGTCGGAAGTACGAAGTTCAGGTGAAAGATTGCCTTGTCGCGTACTTCGCACTTCGTAGTTCGTACTTGGTGTTTAGTCGGTCAGTGCGCCGTCGTGCAGCGGCAGCGGCTCGTTCTCGCGCGAGAAGCGCGCCAACAGGTCGCGGTTGTAATAGACATTGACGGTGTCGTTCTCGACCTCGACCTCGACCTGATAGCCCGCCAGCCGTTCCGGTAGGGGGCCGAATTCGCCCAGGCCGCTGACGCGCACGAGCAATGTCTTGCGGTTGACCAAGCTCGGGCTTCGCCCCATGTTCATCAGGCTATCGAACGCCGAGGGCATCGCGGCCTCGGCCTCCTCCTGCGCCTGGCGTAGCAGATCGCCGCTTTGGCCGAGCAACGACTCGGGATCCTTAACATCGATCCGCCAACCGGTCAGCTTATGGGCGAGGCGGGCGTTCTGCCCCTCCTTGCCGATCGCCAGCGACATCTGATCCGAGGGCACCAGGACACGAGCCGTCTTGTCGTCCTCGTTCAGCGTCACGTTGAGGACGCGCGCTGGACTGAGGGCATTCGCGACGAAACCGGCGGGATCGGGTGCCCACTCGATCACGTCGATCTTCTCGCCCTGCAACTCGTTGACGATATTCTGGATCCGTACCCCACGGATCCCGACGCAGGAGCCGACCGGATCGACGTTGTCCTGGCGGGCGACGACCGCGACCTTCGAGCGCGTGCCTGGTTCGCGGGCGATCGCCATGATTTCGACCACGCCGCTGAATATCTCCGGCACTTCCAACTCGAAGAGGCGCTTGAGCAGGCCGGGATGGGCGCGGGAGACGACGAGTTGCGGCCCGCGCTGCTCTTTCGACGCATCGACTAAATAGACCTTCAGACGCTGCCCCGGACGATACCGCTCGGACGGCACCTTCTCGCGCGCGGGCATGACCGCCTCGGACTTGCCGAGTTCAACCACGACCGCCTTCTCGTCGGCCCGCTGGACGACACCGTTCAGCACCTCGCCGACGCGGTCCTGATATTCGTTGTAGACCATCTCGCGCTCGTAGTCGCGGATCTTCTGCAACACGACCTGCTTGGCCGTTTGCGCGGCGATCCGGCCGAAATTCTTCGGGGTGCGCTCGACGACCAGCGTCTCACCGATCTTGATGTTCGCTTTTTCTTTGCGCGCCTCGGGGAGAGTGATCTGCGCGATCGGATCGGAGACCTCATCGACGACCTGTCGGTGGACGAAAATGCGCGCGCCACCGGTCGCCGGGTCCATCCGAACCTCGACATTCTCGTCTTCCTGGATCCCCGCTTCCTTCTTATATACCGTCTTGATCGCCTGCTCGACCGAGCTGATGACCGCTTCTTTCGGAATACCACGTTCGGCGGCGATTTGGGCGATCGCAGTATAGAAATCGCTCTTCATCCCACACACCTCCTCCAATAACCCATGATGCTGTTAACCGACCCTTAAGGCGACTCCGCTGCAAGACCGCGAGGAAAATGACGATGTGGCGCGCACGTCGGAACACCGGTCGGTGTCCCCGTGTCGGCCAGAGGCGTATCATCAGGCTGTGACGGCAGGGGGACGAGAACGAGCGAGCGGTGCGCCCGTGAATAGTCGGTCTGATCGCGCTGCTGAAAGACAAAAAAAAGCGGGGGTAGTCCCCACTCGCGCGAGGCTCTCAGTTGCCACAGACCAAGTATACCAAGGCGCTTGCATTGTTGCAAGCACCGCGACGGGTCGTGGTTTCGGCGGCGGGATAGGGAAATCCGCCCTATGAGCTGCGGGATCTTGCCTGCTTCCTTCCCGCCTACCGCTGGCCCGCTTGGTCGAGGATCGCCTTGACGGCCTCGATGGTCGGATCGATGGTGATCGGTGGGTTCGCGCCCGGCCGCTCCCCCGCGGGGTCGGGCTGGTGATAAGCCGCGATCGCCTCGGCATCTTTCATCAGGTTGCCGGTGAGGATCGCCAGGACCGATGCCCTGGGGGAGAGGAGCCCATCGGCGACCAGGGCGTGCAAACCGGCCAGGGCCGCGGCGGAGGCCGGTTCGCAGCCGATCCCCGCGCGGTCGATTTGCGCCTTCGAGGCGAGGATCGCGGCATCGCTGACCGCCAGGACGATCCCTTCGGTGCGCTGGATGACCCGTCGGGCGCGCGGGTAGGAGACCGGGTCGCCGATCGCGATCGCGCTCGCCACCGTATGGGCCTCCACCGGTTGGTAGCTGCCGGGGGCGAACCCTCGCGCGAAGGCCCGCGCGAACGGGGCCGCCCCACCGGCCTGCACCGTGATGATCTGCGGCATCCGGTCGATCAGGCCGAGTGCTAGGGCCTCCTCCAGCGCTTTGCCGAACGCGGAGGTGTTGCCGAGATTGCCGCCCGGCAGGACGATCGCATCCGGCGTCTGCCAGTTGAGTGCCTGGAGGGCATCGAAGACGATCGTCTTCTGGCCCTCGAGTCGGAAGGGATTGATCGAGTTGAGCAGGTAGACGCCGTATTCCGGCGTCTCCGCGACTTCCTGCACCAGGCGCATCGCCGCATCGAAGTCGCCCCGGATCTGGATGACCCTCGCACCGTAGGCGATCGTCTGCGCGATCTTCGCGGTCGAGACCTTCCCTTCCGGCACGAACGTCAGCGCGGCGAGGTCGGCGGTGGCGGCGTAGGAGGCGAGCGAGGCGCTGGTATTGCCGCTGGAGGCGCAGGCCACCGTGCGCGCGCCGAGGCGGCGGGCGTGGGTCATCCCCACCGTCATCCCGCGATCCTTGAATGAGCCGGTCGGATTCTCGCCCTCGTGTTTCAACCAGAGTTGCCCGACGCCGGACCACGCCGTCAGGCGCTGATCTTCGTAGAGATTGCCCCGCCCTTCCGGTTTGCTGACGATCTCATCCGCCATATAGTCGCCGAGGAGTTCGCGGAAGCGCCACACGCCGCTCTGGTCGAGCTTGTCGCGGCTGGCGAGGCGGGCATCGAAGAATTCACGCGAGACGAGCTGGCGCAGAGCCGCGATCGGCTGCTCGACGGTCAGCAAACCGCCGCAGCTACAGCGATAACGGGGGACGTCGGTCGGATATTCGGCCCCGCACTCCGCGCAGACCAAGCGCACCGTCGTTCGCTCCGTCGCCACCATTCCGCCCGATCCTTTCCGCATCCCATCGCCATTGAAGGGGTCAGCACGTTGCCGAGGAGTATCGACTATCGGCTGACATAAGCGCAACTCGCCAGCTGAAGCAGCGATTTAGCCTGCCGGAGGCTATTCTTCGGTGGCCCTGTGTGGCGTCTGTTGCGTGGATCGTTGTCGTCACGCCGCGACGAGTGAGTCCAGGTAGCGCATCAGGTGATCGACGGCCCAGCGCATGTGGATGGGGTCGCGGAAGAGTTTGCTCATCATCACCGCCCCTTCGAGCGTGGACGTGATGATACTCGCCAGTTCCCGCGGATTCACCCCCGCTCGCAGCTCGCCACGGGCGACACCTTCTTTGGCCGTCTTGCCGATCAGCTTCTGCCAGCTGGTCATCGCCGCTTGCGCCCGATCCAGCAGGGCCGGGTAGGCGTCATCGGACTCGATCGCCATGTTCAGCACCGGGTCGCCGCCCGGCAGCGGGGGAGCGTCGGCCAGGCTGCGAAAGACGCCGACGATCGCGCGCAGGCGATCGATCGCGCGTTCTTGTCCGGTGAGGGCCTCATCGAAGCGCTTGCCGACCAGGGCGACCGAATAATCGAAGGCGGCCAGCGCGAGGGCTTCTTTGCTGTCGAAATGATTGTAGAGGCTCCCCTTCTCCAGGCCGGTTTCGCGCGCGAGATCGGCCATCGAGGTCGCGAAATAGCCGCGTACGCTCATCACGTTCGCCGCCTGCTCGACGATCCGCTGGCGTGTGCGCTCCCCTTTGGTTTTGGTCACCGACATCCGCCCGCCTATTCCCATATTGCCACGCTGTGCATTGAACGCAGAATACCACACGCGACGCCATGAAACAAACGATCGGTCGGAAAGCTGTGCGGGAGGATTTTGATTCTAGAAACCGTCTGAATAATCGTCATGGGCGTGCCAGGCGGCGGG
>DATCMP010000241.1:0-3260 GCA_036563365.1 Thermomicrobiales bacterium | reverse complement strand
CACTCAGTAGGTCGTAGCTCCAGGCGATCGTGTCGCGGAGCGTCCGCTGCCGCGCGGGCAGGTCACGCGCCCCGCCGGTCAGGAGAGGCAGCGCCCGATCGAGCCGCGCGAGGAGTTCCGCCGGTCTCAGCAGCCTCGTCCAGGCGGCGGCGAGTTCGAGCGCCAGCGGCAATCCGTCGAGCCGTTGGCAGATGGCGATGATCACCGCCGCGTTCGTCGGGGTCAAGGCGAATCCGGGCGCGACCATGCCCGCCAGCGCGATGAAAAGTTGCACCGCAGGGAAGATGGCAATTTCGGCGGCGTGCCGCGCCCGATCGGACAGCGGGAGCGCGAGGGGCGAGACCGCCCAGGCGCGTTCGCCGCGGATGCGGAGCGGCGCGCGACTGGTGGCGAGGATCGTCAGCTCGGGACAGCCCAATGAGAGCGCGGCGATGGTCGGCGCGGCGGCGGGGAGCAACTGTTCCAGGTTGTCGAGAACCAACAGCATGCGTCTCTCGTGCAGCGCAACTTCGAGGGTGGCGAGCGTTGCGTCGCGCACGCCGAGCGCCGCGCCGATCGTGCGCGCGAGCGCTGCCGGATCGGAGAGTGCGGCAAGGGAGACAAAGGCGACACCATCGGTGAACGCGCTCATCGCCTCGCTCGCCGCCGCGAGCGCGAGACGGGTCTTGCCAACGCCACCGGTGCCGGTCAGCGTCAGGAGGCGTTCGCCGCCGGCCAGGGCACCCGCGATCGCGGTGACATCCGCCGCCCGCCCGATCAGCGGCGTCGGCACGAGCGGCAACGGTGCGAGCGAGCCGAGCAATGTCGTGCGCCGCACCACCGCTCGCGCGATAAGGGCCGCGCCGATGAACTCCTCCCGCGCATCGGCGACGAGATCAAGCGCATCGGCGAGGGCGCGTACCGTGTGGGCGTATGGTCGACGGCGCTCACCGCGTTCCAGGGCGGAGATCGCAGCGGTGGAGAGCCCGGCACGCGCCCCAAGCGCCTCCTGCGAGAGCCCCGCCGCCTCGCGTCGCCGCCGTAAGAGCGGCCCGAATAGTTCACTCGCAGCCTGTCGCGTTTCCACCGCGCTCCCGTCACCGCAGTCGCCCGCCGCACCATACCTTTGCCCCATCATAACATTGCTGCGAGTCGTACGAGAGCCAACTGTGGAGGACTGTTAGCCCACCGTAGGTGGTGCTGCGCCCTGCGCCAGCGCAGACTATTGCGGTGGGCGCGGCACCACGGCGGATGGACCGCCGGGCGCAGCGCCCCGAGATGAACGGAGGTGGCAGCATGGCAGACGTGAGCAGCAGGCGGGGGGTACCCATCGGTGAGGAGACGACACAATCTACCATCCGCAGCGGGAGTATCGCCATGGACGGTCGCGTGGAGCGGCGCACACGGTATTCGGGGCAAGTCGCGGGGATTCTCGCTGCCGCGACCACGCTCTCGATCGCCCACACCGTCCATACGACCCTCACGCTCGCACCGGGCTACGGGAAAGAACCGACGCTGTATCTGTTGTACGGGATATTGTGGGGACTCGTGGCGCTCGCTTGGACCGACCGCCGCCCCGCGTGGTGGGCTATCGGCGCCCTCTTGACCGCCTTGATCGCGATCGGGATCTTCTACTATCCCGTGATCTTCGTCCCGGCATGGCAGACGCCATTCGGCTGGTTCGAGAATGATGTCTACATGGGCCTGCTGATGGTAGCGCTTTATCTCACCATCCAACGGCTGCGCGGTGTGATCATCGCGCCGGGACGGTGACGACCGACCGGACACACCGACAGATTAAGCTGGTGACCTCCGATAAGCGCGCGAACGACCGATAGGGCGACCTTTCTACTTGCACTGTACGTCTCGTTTGGCGGGTCAAAATTTGAGAAAGGATATTGCAGTGAAGCAACTAACGAGCACCAAGCGCCGCGACTGGCGCACCATCATCTTCCGTCTCGTCGTCGTCCTCCTCGCCGGGCTGGTCCTCAGCGGACCGGGTGGGGTGGCCGATCTTATCGCCCCCTGGCATCTGACGCCGCAAGGCTCCCACGGTACGATCCCCGAACTCCACCGTTGGCACAGCGCAGACGTCACCGCCCTGGTCGTGTTCCTGATCGTGGGGGGGATGCTCGCCCTCATCCCCCGGCCGCGCCAGGCCCCGCTCGTCGCCCAGTTCGTGATCTTCGCCGCCGCAACCCTGGCGATTATCGTCCGTGGTGACGCGCTCGCCCCATGCCTGATCATCGGCGGAGCCTTCGCGATCGCCTACCCCGCGCCACGCGCGCTCCTCTCCTTGCCAAAGAATCCCCCGTACAATCCCCCTGTGCTCGTCATCGCGCTGGCCACACTCCCATTCCTTGCGGCGAACGGCTGGGCAAACGCACAACGACTGCTCAATGACACGAGCGAGCATGCCGCTCTCGGCCATTGGCATGGCAGCCTCGCACTCACCATCGTCCTGGCGCTCGGCGGCCTCGCCGCAGCGACCAAGCTGCCGGGTTGGACCGGGCTTGGCACGTTGCTCGCCCTCGCCTATGCCTACCTCGGCGCGGCGGCGCTCGCCGTCCCGATCCACGACGGCAGTTGGGGCGTCATCGGTGGCATCATCGCGCTCTTCGCCGCGGTCGCTTTCGGCGGGGCGACAATCCTCATCGGGCGCGGCAACCCGCAGCGCAAAACCACACGGGAGTCGGATGTCTTCGCCGCAGCTTGAGACCGCACTGCCGCTATCGTCCCTCGTTATGTGCGTGGAGCGCCGCCATCGCGCGGCGCTCACGATAAAGGAATGTACCGTGAGAAGAAGCGTTAATCGCCTCCCCACCATCCTCGTAATGCTCCTCCTGGCCGCCATACTCGGCGCTTGCGGCCAATCTGTCGGCCACGAAGGGATGCAACACCATACCGGCGACGCCCATGCGACGCAGCAAATCGCAATTCGCGCCGATCCAAGCGGTCGCCTCGCGTGGGAGCGGGGCGAGTACACGGCCACCGCCGGGGACACGACATTCACCATTCAGAATCCGACGAACCTCCCCCATGATTTCGCGATCGAGGGTCAGGGGATGCGCGCCCAGACCAAGATAATCCAGGGCGGCAAAAGCGAGAATCTGACCATCGCGGGGCTACAACCCGGCACTTACCGGCTTGCCTGTAGCCTGCCCGGCCACCGTGACTCGGGGAGGCTCGCCACCTTGATCGTCCGCTGATCACCCACGTACCGGGCCACAGATTGATGACAAGAGGATCCTCCTGATCATAGCGGCGTTGGCGGCCTCCAA
>DATCMP010000237.1:0-7179 GCA_036563365.1 Thermomicrobiales bacterium | reverse complement strand
TACTCATCGTTCAATCCTCCACATCCGGGGGTGTGGCGTCGCGCCCAGCTGACCGGCCAGCCAGGCATCGAGCCAGTCGTGGTCGGTCGCGCCCTCGTGGGTGAGCCGGTACTCCTCGACCTCCCCGCCGAGCGCGTCGCGCAGCGGTGCCAACCATTCGGGGCCGCCGATGCTGCCGGGATCGCCCACCTGGAGCAGGGTGCGTGCCGTGATCTGTGCCGCATGGCCCTGGGGATCGAAGTGCGCGACCGTCGCCGCGACCGCCGCCTCGTGCTCTGGGTAGGCACGGAGATAGTCGTTGATCTCTTCGGTCGGGTAGGCGTCTGTGCGCGTGCGCGCCTCCATCAGCCGGTAGAACTGGAGCGCACCGATATCGGCCGCTGCGAATCCCGCCCGCCGCGCGGCGACGAGGAGCGCGAGGTCGTCGCCGCGAATGCCGACGCGATCGTTGTCCACTTCGGGGCGCGAAAGCAGGAACTCGGCTCCGCGCAGGCAGTCGGCCACGATGTCGCGGTAGATGTACTCGCTTGGGTCGTCGATCCCCATCGTCAACAGCCCCGGATACGGGGCCGAGAATGGCTGATCGGCGAGGCGCTGCCCGCGATGCATCAGCTGGAAGGTGACATACCGACGTCGGTCGTCGGGGTGCGGCACGTTGTTGACGCTGCCATAACGCGGCGTCAGGTAGAGGCCGGGGAACGGGCCGTCGCCGACCGGCACGCTGAGAAAGCCGAAGAGTCGGTAGGACTTGGTGCCGCTCAGCTTCACCTCGTAGACCGTCGCGTAATCGGTCTGGCGGAGTGGCGAGAAGTTGACCTCAGGGGCTGCCGGGTACTGCGCGAGTTCGTCATCGACGGCTGCCCAGTAGGCGGTGTGGTCGGTCATGTCGTTCTCCTCTGTGTGTGGGGCAATGGCGGTGTTGCAACCTGGTGACCGGGATGAGGTGTACCCGGATTGAAATCCGGGCTAAGGGCCTGCGGCCACGATGTCCGCCTCCGCGGACTAGCTTCGCTCAACCTCAGCGGCTTCTCTTGCATCCAGTAGAGTTTCTGTTCGTCGTCTTGTCGTAGCGGCTGAGGCTCATTCCCCTCTCCTCGGGGGGGCTGCCTGCGGGCGGCGGGGGTGAGGGCAATTCTCGGTCCCCTCACGCCCGACGCACAGCTACCCCACCGTCGTCTGTGCCTTTTCCTCCGGTCGAGCGGGGCGGAGGTGTTCGGCCAGGAATGCCTGGACGTTCGCCATCTCCCAATAGGCCCCCGAGTCATGGGCGCAACGCGGATAGGCGTGGATCGTCTTCGGGCTGGTCAGGGCGTTGTAGAAGGCGTACCCGGTCTCCGGCGGGCAGACATCATCGGCCTCGCCGACGTAGACGAGCATCGGGCATTTGATCCGGGGCGCGAAGTTGATCCCATCGAAATAGTTGAGGGTCTCGCGCATCGCCGTTTCGCGTTCGGGATGGCGGCGGAGGTACTCGTTCATCTCCTCGTAGGGGTAGGAGTCGGTCAGCGAGGCGGCGTCCATGAAACCGCAGAGGTAGGGCGCACCCGCCGCGCCGCAGGTGATCACATCCGAACGGAGCGCCGCTGTGGTGATCGTCAGCGCGCCGCCCTGGCTGCTGCCGTGGACGCCGATCCGCGACGTGTCCACTTCCGGGCGCGTGAGGACAAAGTCGACCGCCCGCGCGGCGTCGATGTAGAAGCCACGGTAGCTGTAGGTATTGCGGTCGACGATATTGTTGACCAGGAGGCCGGGGTAGCCGGGATTGAAGCGGGCGTTGGAGCGCAGCTTGCCGCGCGGGGCCACGCCGACCGCCGCGTACCCGAGCTTCGCCCAGGACTTCGGCAAGGTCGGCTCGGAGATGTAGCCGGGGACGATCAGGAGGGCCGGATAGGGCGGCGGGATATAGCTCTCCTTCGGTACGCAGTACCAACCGGCGATCCGCAGGCCATCGAGACTGTCATAGCCGATCTCGTAGACATCGACCTCGGCGGTCGAGCGCATCGGTATGTGCGTGAGGGTCGGGTTGAGCGGGATACTGGCCGCTTCGGCCAACAGCCCATCCCAGAACGTATCGAAGTCATCGGGGCGCACGGCGCTGGTACCATACTGGTCGGCAGGCTTACGTGCTGCTGGCATCGTTCTGCTCTCCTCCTCGCTGGTCCACTGTCGTTGCAGGTCGGCATTCTAGTCAATAGCGCACGCGCTGGCAAAAAAGTGGGCGGGCGATCATTCGCCCGCCCCGTCCGTTGTCGTGTCCCCGTTCAACGCAAGAGATAGGGGTCGAGGGCGTCGCGCAGCCCGTCGCCGATGAAGTTGATCGCCAGGACGGCGAGGGCGATCGCGATGCCGGGCGGGATCCAGAGCCAGGGCATCGATTCGAGGACCGTCAGCGATTGCGCGTCGGTCAGCATGTTCCCCCAACTCGGCGTGGGGGGCTGCACCCCGAGGCCCAGGAACGAGAGGCCCGCTTCGAGTAGGATCGCGCTCGCCATCCCGAAAGTCGCCGCGACGATCACCGGGGCGAGGGCGTTCGGCAGGATATGCCGGAAGATCAGGCGGCTATTCGACGCCCCGATCGTGCGTCCGGCGAGGATGAACTCGCGCTCGCGCAAGGTCAGGAAGAGGCCGCGCACGATCCGCGCGATCGGCGGCCAACCGAGCAGGCCGATCACGATCATGACGTTGTAGATACTCGGCCCGAGGATCGAGACGATCGTGATGATCAGGATCAGGGTGGGGAAGGCCAGGACGATGTCGGCCAGGCGCATGATCAGCGAATCGACCCAGCCGCCGTAGAACCCGGCGAACGCGCCGAGGACGATCCCGATCGCCGCGTAGATGGTGACGGCGACGAGCCCGACCGACAGGGATACCCGTCCCGCATGCAGGAGCCGACTGAGCACGTCGCGCCCGGAGGAATCGGTGCCGAGGATATTCTCGGCGCGCGGTGCCTTGCGGTACGAGCTGATGCTGACCTTATAGGGATCGTGGCGCGCGATCAGCGGTGCGCCGACCGCGCCGATCACGAGCAAAAACAAGATCGCGCTGCCGACGAGGGCGACCTTATGTCGCCGGAAACGCCCCCAGACCCCCGCGCGGCGACGCACCGGCGCGCCGAGCGCGGCGAGCCCGGCGCGCAGCGGCGGGTTTTCGGCGGCGTTCGGGGTGGTCGGCTTGGCTGATCGTGTCGATTCGGCCATCGGGCTCCTTCCTCCGTAGTATCCCGCACAACTAATTTCTCGAGGGGGCGACGACGAAGGGGCGATCGTGAGTCTACCGAAACCCGGGAGTTCGGGAAGGTGGAGGCGGTGAGACTCAGGCGTACTTGATTCGCGGGTCGATCACCGCATAGATCAGATCGGCGCAGAGATTGCTGGCGAGGATCATCACGGCGGTGATCAGATTGATTGCCATGATCACCGGATAGTCGCGCCCCTGCACGGCGGTGATCGCCAGCGTACCCATCCCCGGCCAGGCGAAGACGGCCTCGATCACCACCGCGCCGCCGAGCAGGCGCGGCAGATTGAGCGCGATCACCGTCACCAGCGGGATGAGGGCGTTGCGGAGGGCGTGCCGCCAGATCACCGTCCGCTCGCCCAACCCCTTCGCCCGCGCTGTGGTGACATAATCCTGTCGGATCACTTCGAGCATACTGGAGCGGGTATAGCGGATCAGCGGCGCGGCTTCCCCCAGACCCAGCACGAGTGCCGGGAGCAAGAGATGTTTGGTCGAATCGCCGAGCGAACTTGCCCCCCCGACGGTATTCATCCCTGATGATGGCAGCCAGCCGAGTTTGAGCGAGAAGACGTAGATCGCCGCCAGCGAGAGGAAAAACGAGGGGATCGAGATCGCCGCGAAGCCGGAGATGGTCGCGAGGTAATCGAGGATCGAGTACTGCTTGATCGCCGACAGGATCCCGAGCGGGACGGCGATGGCGATGGCGATCAGGAGGGAGGTGCCCATCAGCTTGAGGGTCGGCCAGAGGCGCTCGATCACCTTCTGGTTGATCGGCTGGCGGTCGCGCAAGGAGAAGCCGAGATTGCCGCTCACGACCTCTTTCAGCCAGAGACCGTAGCGGACAGGGAGCGGCTTGTCGAGCCCGAGCGCCGCGCGCTGCTGCGCTACCCAATCGGGACCGAGCGACGAGGCGGCCTCGGGGCTGATCATCGCCGAAACCGGATCGCCCGGCGCGAGGTTGATGATCGCGTAGGTCGCGATCGTGATCCCGAGCAAAACGGGGATGCTCAATAAGAGCCGTCGCAGGAGATATTGGCCCATCGCTTTGCTCCGGGAGAGTAGTCAGTAGCCAGTAGTCAGTAGTCAGTTGCTCGCTGATAGCGTTCCTTGACTTCCCGATGCGTAGGCGCTACCAACGCCTCACTGGCTACTGACTACTGATTACCGACTACTCGGCCCTACTTCGTCACACTCCACTCTTCGGCGTTCCAGACGAAGTGGGTGGCGTAGCTGGGTGGCTTGAACCCGACGAGGCGCTTGTTGTAGGCGTGGATCGAGTTCGGGGACCAGAGGTAGATCCACGGGCATTCCTCGTTGAGGATCTTCGCCACGTCGGTGTAGATCTTCTTGCGCTGCGCCGTGTCGGTCGTCGCGCGACCCTGCTTGAAGAGTTCGTCCAGCTGCGGGTTCGTGTAATGGCCGTAGTTGGAGCCCGCGGGGGTGAAGGCGATCGTCTCGAAGTATTTCGCCGAGACGTTCGGATCCTGCCGGAAGACGCCACCACCGACGAGCGCGATGTCGAAGTCGCCCGCCGCCTGGGCGGTAGCCCCGGTCACCGCGCGACGGGTATATTCGGGGCTGTCGACGGTGAAGAGGTCGAGCGCGATTCCGGCATCCTTCAGCAACTGCTGCATGATCGGCACGAGCGCGTCGTTGACCTTATCGCCGGGGGTGTACATCAAGGCGACCTTCTGCGCGGGGTCCCAGTTGGCCTCTTTGAGGAGTTGCTTCGCCTTCGCCGGGTCGAATTTGTAAGCGGTCAACCCCTCCGGTGTGCCCATCCAGTCCGGCCCGATGATCGTGGAGTTCACGACCGTCGCTTCGCCCTTGAGGATTTCTTTCGCCATCGCCTCGCGGTCGAGCGCGTACATCATCGCCTGCCGGACGCGCTTGTCCTTGAAGAAGGGGCGGTCCATATTCAGCGCCAGGAACGAGACGCTGGGCGCGGGGGTGCTGGTGACGGTCAGCGTGGCGTTCTTCCGCAGCCGATCCGCCTCGGTCACCGGCACCACCATCAGATCGAGTTCGCCCTTCTCCAGTTGCGCGATCCCGACATCCTGCTGCGTGAGGACTTTGCAGAAGATCTTGTCGAGCTTGGCTTTGGCACCGCCGGTGTAGTTCTCGTTGCGCTTGATTTCGAGGTACTGATCCGCTTTCCAGTCGGAGTAGACGAATGCGCCCGCCGACGGCGTGGGGGCGAACGCGAATGCCGATTTTGCCATCTGGTCGGGCGGCGTGTCTTTGAGGATGTGCGAAGGCAGGATACAGAGGCCGGCGAAATCGGAGATCGTCTGCGTCCAGACGGCGTCCGGGGCGGCGAGGGTCATCTTGATCGTGTAGTCATCGGGCGCTTCCAGGCCCTTGATCTTGTCGGCCTTTTGGGTCGAATAGTCCGCCGCGCCATCGATGATACTCAGGCGGGAGCTCCAGTAGCTGCCGCTCCGCTTGTCGATCGCGCGCTCGAAGGTGAAGACGACATCCTTGGAGGTCAGCGGTTTGCCGTCGCTGAAGGTGAGCCCCTTCTTCAGGGTGAAGGTCCAGACCTTGGCGTCGGGGGTCGACTCGACCTTCTCGGCGAGATCGGGGACCGGCGTGAGCTTGTCGTTCATCTTCATCAGCGAACCGAAGATCTGGCGCTCGACACCCTGCTCGATCCCGGCGGTGGAGAACAGGGGATGAATCGTGGAAGGCTTAGTCCAATAGATGCTAATTTGCCCACCGGATGGGCCTCCGGCCACCGCGGAGCCCGCGACGGATGGTGCCGCCGAGGCCGCCGCCGACGGTGCCGTCGAGGGGGCTGCCGATGCCGCCGCGGCTGGCGCGGCCGACGGTGCCGCCGAGGCCGCGGGGACTGCCGAAGGGGCGGTACTCGCCACCGGGGCCTTGGTCGGCGCGACCGTCGGGGCCGGGGCGACGGTCGCCGCCGTGCCACCGCACGCCGCGAGCAGGCCGGTCAGCGCGCTCGCCCCGGCCCCGACTGCGGCGAAGCGTAGGAGATCGCGTCGTTCGATTCGCCGCGGCTGCTCCGCTGCTTTCTGGCTGCCCTGGTGTTGTTCGTCACTCATCGTCGCTGCACTCCTTTGTCCTGGTTATCAGGCGCCTGCGCCTGGTCCACAATAGTTGGCGAGCGAACGCCCATCCTGCCCAACGAACACGGCCGGGCACCACCTCGTCTGCCCCCCTGTGCTGCCACAGTCGCGCTCCCCCATCTCAGCGAGCGACCGTTCGGTATTACCTACTGTCTAGCGTGCGGTCCGACAGAAGTAGTAGTAAAGGATCGGAACATTGACCCGCCCGCGTTGGGGAAGGTGCGTTGATTGCGGAGGATCGTGAATATGTTTCCCATCATACGGGGATCATCTGGCCCTGTCAATCGTGAAGTAGCCTCAATGGTACGGTCGCTCTTGTGAGCATCGCCCGATCTGCGCCCGACGTGCGACGGCGCGAGGCGCGGCGGGGCGGGGCGTTTCTTGACAGTGTATGCGACCCTCTCTAGGATGCTCGCCACCCCAAGTGTGGGGGCGACACTCGCCACGAACCAACCCGCGCCCTGATCCGGCCGGTTGCAATGGCACGACAGGGCGCGACGTGATCACGATCGGCGGGCTCATTCGTATGGATCGCTGTAGGGAGCGTTTGGAGGGTGGGATGGCTTGGCCGAATAACGGGCTGGCACACCGACCCGTGGTCATGGGGCGGCGGGGCGCGGTTGCCTCGGCGAATCCGCACGCCTCGCAGGCGGGCTTGCGGATGCTGCTAGCCGGGGGGAACGCGATCGATGCGATCGTGGCGACAGCGGCGGCGCTCAACGTGGTGGAACCGTATATGTCCGGCGCGGGCGGCGTCGGCTATATGGTGATCAAGGACAGGGCGGCGACGAAGCTGACGGTCCTCGATTTCATCGGTCGCGCACCCGCCGCCGCGGAGTTGCGCGTCTTTCAG
>DATCMP010000214.1:0-3344 GCA_036563365.1 Thermomicrobiales bacterium | reverse complement strand
GAAGAGGGCGCGCATCAGGGTTGGGTCGTTCTTTGTCATCACGATGTCGTCGTCGCCGAGGCCGATGTGGAACTGCATCGGCAGGCGTAGCGGGATCGCCGCTTCGAGCGCAGTCCAGACGATCGTGTTGACGAGATCGCGGTCGGCGATCCGACCCGAGCCGCCGCCGAGCGCCGCGTCGCGCAGCTGCGTGTACGCCGTCGCCGCACGCGCCTGGTTCTCGCTGTCCGGCGCCGCGAACGCCAGCCCGCTCCGATAGCCCGCGATACTCTTCAGGCCGACGACATTGTGTTCCGGCGCGGCGGCGACCTCGCGACGCAGCCGGTCGAGCGCGACGTCGAGGGTCGCGCACGCGGCGTAGCCTTGCTCCAGGAACGTCTCCACACGCAGCAAGCGGTGGACCGATCGCCCGAGCAAGGTCGCCCACTCGGCGACAGGGATGCAGTTGCCGAAGTCGAAGAGGTCGTCGGCGTAGGCGGCCCCCAGGTTCGCATCGTCGGCTAACAGGCGATGGTACGCGGCCTCATCGCGCGCGTTCCGCGCCGCCACCACGGTCGCCTCATCGGGCGCGACAGCGAGCAGCTGCGCCAACTCGCGGATCAACCAGCGATAACCGACGAGATTCCCGAGGTGCTGCTCCCAGGTGCCGGGCAAGGATGCCTCGGTGAACGGTCGCCGGAAGTCGTTGACCGACAGCTGATGCCGACCCTGCCGCGGCTGATGGACGTGGTGATCGATGAACGGTATCTGCGCGATTGCTGCCGCTAAGTCCATTGTGCCTCCGGGTAATGACGAATGACGAATGACGAGTGACGAATGGCGATGCAAGTGGTGGCACTACATCGTTCGTAGCCTGCCGTCTAACCAGGTCGTACTTTATTCGTCATTCGTCACTGATCATTCGTCATTCCAAATACCGTTCTCGTTCCCACTCGCTGACGTGCCGATTGTAGCGATCGAGTTCGTCGCGTTTCACGCGCAGGAGTTCGGGGCCGCAGACCGGGCCGAGCGCGGCCATGATCGTGGCGTCGGCTTCGACTGCATCGAGCGCTTCACCCGCCGAGGCGGCAGGAAGGTGACCCCCTGCTCTGAGAGCCGTTCGTGCGACAGGTGGCCGAGGTCGCCGGTCGCGGGTGGGCCGGGATCGAGTTGGCGATCGAGGCCATCGATCCCGGCGGCGAACAGCGCGGTCAGGGCGAGGTAGGGATTGGCGGTGTGGTCGCCCGCGCGGAACTCGATCCGTCGCCGCGTCGAACCGGGGACGCGGACCAGCACGGCGCGATTGCCGCCGCCGTAGGCGACGTGCGCCGGTGCCCATGAGGCCGGCTGCAATCGCTTATAGGAGTTGACGGTCGGCGCGGCAACGCCGCAGAGCGCCCGTGCGTGTGCCAGAGTGCCGGCCATGAAGTGCGCGAGTTCGGCTGAAAGGCCGAGCGGCCCGTCACCGGTCGAGCGATCGGACTCGTCAGCGAGGTCGCGAAGGGAGAGGTGCAGATGGACGCCATTCCCGGCGAGGTGTGCGAATGGCTTGGGCATGAAGCTGGCGAGCAGCCCGGCATCGCGCGCCAGGGTCTTGACCGTTTCGCGAAAGGTCACGAGATCGTCGGCGGCTTTCAATGGCGGCTCGTGCGTCAGGTTGATTTCGAGTTGCCCCGCGCCATACTCGCTGCCGATCTGGATCACGCGCACGCCCTGCGCGGTTAACGTCGCCTCGATCCGGCTTAGCAGTTCGCTGTGGGCGGCGATCCGATCGACCGAATACATCGCATCGCCATCGGCGGGACTGATGGTGCCATCTGCGCTTCGCCGGAAGAGGGTGAATTCGGGCTCGAACGCGACCCGCGCGGTGAGACCCCGTGCGGCCAACGCCGCGACCTGCGCGTCGAGTCGCCCGCGCGGGCAGCCCTCCCAGAGATACGGTATTGCGCTGTCAAGGGTCATGCTTGTGCGAACCCTGCCGCCCCGTGTGCCGCACGGGTGCGGTCCTGGGCCAGCCTGTCGGGCCGCGGTCCGACAGGCTGGCCCAGGGTGATTGACGAAAGGGCGTCAGGGGCAGCGCTAGCATTACCGTGCTGGCGGTGCGCTGCTCGCATGAGCAGCCCCCGTCACGCCGCCAGCGCCGGTGGCGGATCGTGGTGTTGTCGATGCCTCGGATCGAAGCGTTGCTGCTTGGTGCCGAGCGCCCAGGCGAGGTGCAGGAGCTTGCGCGCAGCTGCACACCGCGCCACCTTCATCGGTTTCCCAGCGGCGCGCAGTCGGTCGTAGAAACCCTTGATTGCGGGGTTATGCTGCGCGGCGCTGAGGGTCGCCATGTAGAGCGCGGTGCGGAGGCGCCCGTTACCGTCGTGCCCGATGCTCGGCCGGCCGCGGATGCTGCGGCCTGACTCGCGCGCCATCGGGGCGAGGCCCGCATATGCGGCGAGGCCCGCTGGGCCGGTGCCCAGGGTGAAGTTCAGCGTGCTGACGAGGAGCCAGGCCGCCGTGACGAGGCCGATACCGGGCGCGCTGGTGAGACAGGCCAACGATTCCGCCCAGCTGCTCTCGGCGAGGACGGCGCCGATCTCGGCATCCAGACTGGCGACCCGCCGGTCGAGATCGGCGATCAACTCATCAAGATGCTGGCGGACGCCGACGACGACCACCGGCCACTGCCGGAGCGCGTGCCGCTGGTTACGTGCCTGTGTCCGCATGGCCAGCAGCCCGTCGCGCGCCACCAGTCGCTGCCGGGCCTCATGGTACACCGCCGGTGGCGGAACCCAGGGGGCAGGGCAGAGCACGGCAGCGAGTCGTGCGAGATCCCGCGCGTCGAGCGCATCGGTCTTCGCCCGCCGTAACTGCGCCTTGGCGAAGTGGTGTGCCTGGCGGGGGTTGACGACGCTCACCCGATAGTGCGCCTCGTGGAGCGCGACCGCCAGCGCGACCCAGTAGCTGCCGGTCGCCTCCAGCACCACGAGCGTCGCCTCCGGCGCGACGGCCGTGGCCGACAGTCGCCGCTGCAGGGCCGCGTAGCCCGACGGCGTCTGCGCGAAAGTCACCGGCAGCGTTAGTGCGCCGCCAGGGGCGACCCACGCCGCGGTGAAGGTCTCAGCCGCGATGTCGATGCCCACGTAGAGCTGATACGCCGCGCCGGTGTCCGCCATCACCCCTCCTCACCTGCCCGCTGACGCCAAGACGGTTCCTCGGGACGGTACTGGTCTGCGCTCGTGATGCGTGGTCGGGGCCACTCGATACGGTCCAGACTCCTCCCGTCCCGCGGTGGCGGGGGACCTTCTACAAGACGCGGTCAGCGCCGCTGCCCACCCATCGCCCTCACCGCCACCCCGGAACGCCGTCAGTATACGAGC
>DATCMP010000212.1:0-3909 GCA_036563365.1 Thermomicrobiales bacterium | reverse complement strand
TGGTCCTGGCGAGCGAGTCGGCGGCCCCGCTGCTCACGGCGTGCGGGATGCCGGTCAGCCCCGCCACCCTGCTGCGGATCCAGCATCGTGCGCCGCTGCCGCCGACACCGCCGCCGACGATCATCGGCGTGGACGAGTTCGCCTTCCGGAAGGGCCGCCGCTACGGGACGCTGGTCGTCGACCTGGAGCGGCGGGCGCCGATCGCGGTGCTGCCGGACGCGCAGGTGGCGACCGTGGCCGCCTGGCTCAAGCAGCACCCGCAGCTCGCCACGATCACGCGCGACCGCGCGGGCGCGTTCGCCGAGGCGGCGGCGCAGGGCGCGCCGCAGGCGACCCAGGTGGCTGACCGCTGGCACCTCGCGAAGAATGCGGGCGAGGTCCTCGAGCGCGTCCTGCAGCGCCACCCGACCGCCCTGCGCCAAGCGGCGCACGCGGCCTTCCTCGCCGGCACGACCACGCCGGGCGATGCCCCCGCGGCGGCGGAGCAACCCGGCGCGCCGGACGTGCCCGCCGCGCCGCGGGGGAACGTGCGGGAGCAGCGCTTCCGGGAGGTGTTGGCCCTGCATGCCCGGGGCTGGTCGGTCCACCGCATCGCCCTGACCCTCCGGCTCAATCGGCGGACAGTCAAGCGTTACATCACCGCGCGCGAACTGCCGCGGCGGGGCGCACCGCACCCGCAGGCGACCTCGGCCATCACGCCCCATCGCGCGTATTTGCGAGAGCGCTGGGAGGCGGGGTGCCGGAATGGCCGCCAACTCTGGCGGGAACTCGGCGAGCGCGGCTACACCGGAAGCCTCGCGAGCGTCTACCGCGCGCTCAAGTGGCTCGATCCTGGCGACCGTCGACGTGGCACGGCCAGGGAGCCGGCCCGCGGCAGCCGGCGTACCCTCTCGCCGCGCCGGGGGATGTGGCTGCTGGTGCGCGCAGAGGACGAGCTGACCGAGCGCGAACAGGCCGCCCGCGCGGCCCTGCTCGCGGCCCACCCGGCGATCGCGGTCGCCGCGGCGCTGGCGACCCGCTTTCTGGCGCTGCTGCGTGATC
Organism: Thermomicrobiales bacterium; assembly: GCA_036563365.1. Lineage (GTDB taxonomy): Bacteria > Chloroflexota > Chloroflexia > Thermomicrobiales > CADCWN01 > CADCWN01. Next base: position 2,868 of record DATCMP010000212.1, on the reverse strand, counting down.
GCCGTCGGGAGGACCTCGACCCGTGGTTGGCTGACGCGGCGAACGGCGAGCTGGTCGAATTCCGCCGCTTCGCCGCCGGTTTGCAGCGGGACGCTGCCGCTGTGCGCGCCGCTCTGGAGCAGGATTGGAGCAACGGGCAGCTGGAGGGCCAGATCAACCGCGTCAAGATGATCAAGCGCGTGGTCTACGGGCGGGCGAAGTTCGCGCTGCTCCAGCGCCGTATCCTCTGCGTCGCGTGAACTCGCCGTCATCCGAAGTGACGGAGAACCCCGCCAATACCCACTAACGTACCGATTAAGTCGGCCCCCATATCCCCTCGGTTGGCACCGTTCTTCGACATTCGCTACCATTCCCTGAGGCGTTGTCTCATTATGACCACTCAGCAGGGAGAGGGTTTGACCAGGTATCGGACGATTCGGGCGCTCTGTCTGCTGCTGTGCATCGCCGCGCTGCTCGGCGTGGCGGGTGTTGGGCGAGCGGCGGACGCGGCGGAGCGGGCGGGCGCGGGGGCGACCTTCGCCCCTGAACAGTTCCCGGTCGAGGGGGCGTTCGCCCGATTCTGGGCGGCGAATGGCGGTCTGACGCGGTTCGGCGTGGCGCTCAGTCCGGCGGTGAGCGACCCGGCGAGTGCCGGGTTGACGGTGCAGTATTTCGAGCGCGCACGGTTCGAGCTGCACCCCGATGCGCCGCCCCAATACCTCGTGCAACTGACCCTCTTCGGCGCGGCGGCGCTCGGCGCGCGCCCGGAGCGCGTGGCCCCGCCCGTCCCTTGTGCCGGTGACTGCACCCTCTACGCCGAGACGGGTCATACGCTGCGCGGGACGTTCCGGCGTTACTGGGCCACGAATGGCGGTTTGGCGGTCTTCGGCTTCCCGTTGACCGAGGAAATCCGCGAGGTCATCGCCGCCGATGGGCGAGAGTACACCGTGCAGTGGTTCGAGCGGGCGCGCTTCGAGTACCACCCGGAGTATGCCGGGACGGACTACGAGGTTTTGCTCGGCCACCTCGGGCGCGAGGCGTTGGCGGCACGCCCGGAGGTCGTGGCGCTCCCGGCGGCGACGGTGCCGGATAGCCCGGTGGGGAGCGCACGCCCCAGGGTGATCGTCCTCGACCCCGGGCATGATCAGACGACCGGTGGCGCGTCGGGGATCGAGCATCGTGATACGTTGCGGACGGCGTTGGCGGTCGCCGCGCGGCTGGAAGCGCGCGGTTATGTTGTGCGGCTGACCCGCCCGGATCCCGGCGTGATCCTTGCGGGTGATCCGGCGCTGCTGCCGGAAAATCCGCGCGCCTACGACGCGGGCTACCTCGAAGGCTACGCCCATGCCTCCAAAATTCTGGCGCTCGCACCGGATTTGGCCGTCTCGATCCATTACAATGCCGCACCAAGCGGGCCGGGTGGGGGCTCGGTCACCTTTTACTGCGATCTGGGCGGGTCGCAGAACGTCCGCCTGGCGCAACTGTTCCAGGCGGAAATCGGTTTGGCGCTCCGGGAGCGCGGGTACACGCCACCCTATAGTCGCGTCGAAGAGGATGGGGCGATCGGCAAAACCTACGGGCATCTCGCGACCCTGGGGAATGTGAACGACCCGGCGGGGCGCGCGCTGGGGAACCGGATGGTGGGGCTGCCGATCGTGCTGACCGAGGCGCTGTTTGAGACGAATCCGACCGAGCGGGCGTTGCTCGCCGATGACGCGACGATCGGGCGATTGGCCGACGGCTATCTTCGCGCGATCGACGCTTACTTCGCCGCAACCCCATGACACGGGGCGGTGAAGCGGTCGGGGAACTACGAGGTACACGGATGTTACGCGACCTGTTGCGACACGGCCTGCTCCGCGCCATGACCTTGCTGGTCGTGGTCGCGCTGCTGGCCGCCTGCGGCGCTGCCGCCACGCCGAGCGCACCGCCCGCCGAGGAGCCGGTCGCGTCGGAGATGCCAACCGGCGAACCGGCGGCGGAAAACCCCGAGGCCCCGACCGAAGCCGCGCCGACCACCGAACCTTCGCCTGTGACTTCACCGCCCGTCGCCGCGACGGTGGCCCCCGCGACGGCCCCGTCGCGGACCGCTGCGGCTGCCGCCTCGGTCGCCCCGACAACCCCGCCGACCGTCGCGCCGACGAAACCGCCGGTGACGACCAGCGCCCTGGCGACCCACCGTCTCGTCACCTATTACGGTCACCCGTATGACGACCGGATGGGGATCCTCGGGGAGTACGATCCCGAGGCGATGGTGCAGAAGTTGAAGGCGCAGACGGCGGCCTACACCGCCGCCGATCCGTCGCGGCCGGGGCTCTGCGCGATCGAGTTGATCGCATCGGTCGCGCAGGGCTCGCCCGGCGCGGACGGTAACTACATCGCCCGCACCCCCCTCAAGGAGGTGGAGAAGTTCTCGCAACTGGCCGAGAAGCACGGCTGCCTGCTGATGCTCGACATCCAGATGGGCTACGACACGATCCAGAACGATGTGACGCCGCTGCTGCCGTTCTTGCGGAAGCCCCACGTCCACCTCGCGATCGACCCGGAGTTCCACGTCAAGCGCGGACAAATCCCCGGCGAGAGTTTCGGGAGCGTCACCGCCGCCGAGGTTACCTGGGCGATGCAGACCCTCGGCGATCTCGTGCGGGCGAACAACCTGCCGGACAAGATTATCGTGCTCCATCAGTTCCGCGAGGACATGCTCCCCGATAAGGGGAATATCAAGCCGCTGCCCAACGTCGATCTCGTCGTGATGATGGATGGCTGGGGGCTCCCCCAGGCGAAGATCGCCAACTACAACGCCTTCGTGCGCGATGAGCCGATCCAATATGGTGGGATCAAGCTGTTCTATCGTCAGGATGATCCACTGATGACGCCGGAAGAGGTGGT
>DATCMP010000201.1:0-3431 GCA_036563365.1 Thermomicrobiales bacterium | reverse complement strand
GAGCGGCACGCGAACGGCGTTGCTGCCCCAGGAGCGTATCGCGGCGACCGAGGCGGCATCGTGCGGGCCGTCGAAGAGGCCCCAGCCCTGGATACAGGCGTACTCGGTCCCGGCGCGGTTGACGCCAAGCAGCCGCACCGGTTGCCCAGCGGCATCGATCAGTTGTGCGCCCTCGACCCGCAATCCGGTCGCTCCTGCTTCAGCCGCCTTCGGGGGCGTGATCGGCACCAGCGCGAGCAGGCTCCCGAGCAAGCTGCAGGCGAGCACGAGCCGCATCGCTGCGCGCGCAGCGATGCGGCCGAACGCTTTGTGAGGCCATCCACGCCGCGTCAACCGCTACCCCTCGACCTTGCGCGCGACGAGCCTGGTGAAACCAAGGTTGCGCCCCGCATCGAGACGCACCATCGCCGCCTCCTGCTCGTCGTTGCGGTAGCCGTTCGCCCCGGCGATCTCTAACCAGCGCAGCCAGTGTTCCCAGCCGCGCGGCACCAGATCCGCCACTTCCGCCTTCACCAATCCCGTGCGCTCCCAATGGGTGCGCCACCATGAAGGACTATGAAAACTCCAGAAGTCGGGATGCCAGTATGGGGTCAGATGCGGCGGCAGCCCACCCGCGAACTCTTCGCGCAGACCCGGCACGACGATCCCGATCTGCCCGCCAGGGCGCACGAAGCGCGCGAAGTAGCTCAGGTAGAGGTTGTCGGTCCCGAAGTAATGATAAGCGTCGGCGCTCACGACCGCATCGAAGAAGCCGTCAGCGAACGGCAGCGCGTGGGCCTCGGCGTGGATCGGGAAGACGTTATCCGTCAAGCCCGCTTCCTGTATCCCCGCCCAATTGTCGCTCGCCGCGATCCACAGGTCGGTCGCCCAGACCTGTACCCCGAATTCGCGCGCCAGGAAGATCGAGCTAATCGCCCGCCCGCAGCCCATATCGAGTACGCGCATCCCCGGACGCAACGCCATCCGTTCGGTCAGGGCTTCGGTCAGCCAGATGGCGTTCGGCCCCATCAGGTTTTCGAGCATCCACGTCGGCGCGTATTTCGCCGAGCGCGGAAACTCCGGCCACTGTAAGGCCGCCATCGGCTCCTCGCCCGTATAACGCGCGGCACCTGCGGAACGGTGCTGCTCTGCACCCATCGTCGCCTCTTGTCTCGATCGAGGGGGTACTATGAACAGGAGGCACGGGGACACGGAGAATGCCGCGAGGATTGCCGGTATAACCCTCCCCGCCCTCTCCGTGTCCCCGTGCCTCCTGTTACCGATCCTTTACATGGTTACCGCGTGGTTGCTTACCACCACTGCTTGCCGGCGGCGGCTTCCATCCGCATGCCGGGCTCCGGCATCTCACCGACCGTCACGTCGATCAGGACCGGGCCATCGGTCGCCAGCGCCTCGCGCAGCACGCCCTGGAATTCGTCGGGCGACTTCGCGCGCATACCGGGGATCCCGAAGAGTTCCGCCGTCTTGGCGAAGTCCGGGTTGAGCAGATCGGAGGCGATGGTGCGTCGACCGAACTGGTTCTGCTGGATCCGCTTGACGTTGCCGAACGCGCCATCGCTGAAGACGACCGCCACCAGCGGGATATTGTGGCGACGCATCGTCGAGAGTTCCTGCACGTTGAACATGAAGCCGCCGTCGCCGTTGATCGAGACGACCTTGCGATCGGGCATCCCGACCTGCGCGCCGAGCGCGATCGGGAAACCGCAGCCGAGGGTCCCCTGATAGCCGGGGTTGATCTGCGTGCGCGGTGCGTAGGTGGGGTAGGCGTTGCGCGCGAAGTAGCTCACCTGCGTCATCTCGCCGACCAGGATCCCGTCCTCGGGAATTTCGGCCCGAAGCGCCGCCGTGTAGGCCGCTTGCGGCTGGATCTCGAACAGCTGATCCTCGACGAACGCCTTAACCGCCGCGACCTCGTCGGCGCGCGACGCGCGGTTGCCGACGCCCTTCGCGCCATCCAGGTTCGCGAGCAGATCGGCGAGGCCGAGCTTCGCATCGCTGACGATCCCGATCGTCGGCTTGCCGTTGCGCCCGACCTCTTCGGGGTCGACATCGATCTGGATCGTCGGCACACCGGCGGGCAGGCCGCCCCACCGGGTCGTCGGCTCGGCGAAGCGCGTCCCGACCGCCAGGATCGCGTCGGCGCGCGGCATTAGCAAGCGGCCTTCGTTGCCGCTCAACGCCAGCGGGTGCCGGTCGGAGAGGGCACCGCGACCGTTCGAGGACATCACCACCGGGGCTTGCAATTTCTCTGCCAGTTCGCGCAGTTCGTCCCATGCCTCGGAGGTGAAGATGCCGCTGCCGACGAAGATCAGCGGGCGCTCGGCCTTCGCCAGCAGTTCCGCCGCCTGCTTCAGGAGCGTGGGGTCCCCCGACTGGCGCTCGGCCTGTGCCGGGTCGAGGAGTTGGACATCGGCCTGCATCTGCAGGATGTCGGGCGGGATCTCCAGCGAGACCGGGCGGGGACGCCCCGACTTGAGTTGCGTGATCGCCTCGCGGACGAGTCCGGGGATCTCGGTGGGGTGCATCGCGCGTCGTGCCCACTTCGTGACCGCCGCCATCATCTCCAACTGATGTGGGATTTCGTGCAAGAGCCCCGTGCCGACGCCGATCTTGTCCGACTGGATTTGCCCCGTGAGACAGAAGACCGGCGAACAGCAGGCGTAGGCGGTCGAGAGCCCGGCCATCGCGTTCAGCAGCCCCGGCCCCGGCACCACCAGATGTGTCCCGATCTTGCCGGTGGCGCGGGCGTAGCCGTCGGCCATGTAGGACGTCGCCTGCTCGTGCCGCGTGTGGATCACGCGGATGTTGTCTTGCTCCTCGTAGAGCGCGTCGAAGGCCCAGTCGAGCTGCACACCCGGCAGGCCGAAGATCGTGTCGATCCCCTCGCGTTTCAGCGATTGGACCAGTGCTTGTCCGCCCGTCAGCGTCGCCATTCCGCCCCCAATTCTCTCCAGGCGCGTCCCACATTACGCGCCGCCACTCCAGCGCACCGATCCCCTTCCCAAGAGATTCCCGTGCGGCTGAATGATAACATCTCCGCTGCTCTATGGTATGCGTGCCCCGTCCGGGCGCGGCCGCAGCACTCTCCCCCACCATAAGGGGGGCAGAAGGGATGATTGAGCGGTGGAGACTGCGGCGTGTAGTTGTTAGGTAGTTTTTATCTCTGGCAGGGCGAAGAAGGCCGCGACCGGCGCGCTGAATGGCAACGTGGGCGAGTGCAACTCGTCATCGGCGGGGGTGCGGAGGACGCGGAGGAAATCGCCCAGCGTCGCGTCCGGTTCGCTGTGGACGAGGATATCGCGCTCCTGTGGGCGCAAGACCCAATATTCCGGCACGCCCGCCCGGGCGTAAGCCTGCCTTTTAAGGAGTAGATCGTGTTGCGGATTGGACGGTGAGAGGATTTCGATCAGCAGTAGCGGGATCGTCTCGAT
>DATCMP010000167.1:0-3221 GCA_036563365.1 Thermomicrobiales bacterium | reverse complement strand
CGCGCCCATCCATACGCGTATGGATGGGCGCGGCGGCCCTTAATTTATGTCCACTAACTCATCCCCATAATTCATTCGCTCCCTTCGTTCTCCCTTCCGTTTCTTCTCCCCGCCCCTCTCTGTGCATCTTGTGCGCTCCGTGATTGAACTTGCGTCCCCAATCTATCGCCCCCCTGCGTAGGGCAAAAGAAAGAGCCGCCACCGTGCTCAATGGGCATAGCGGCCCAGGCGGTTGCGCCGTTCCGCCGCACCGCGTAGGCTAACCGGCAACCGCGCGATGCGCCTGGTGAGGGCACGGGCGTAGGCGTTACGCCCCGACGCGCAGCAGATGGACAAGGAGGGACTGATGGCACGACCTGTGACCCTGTTCACCGGCCAGTGGGCCGATCTGCCGCTGAAAACGCTCGCCGAGATGGTCAGCGGCTGGGGCTTCGACGGCCTCGAACTCGCCTGCTGGGGCGACCATTTCGATGTCGAGAAGGCGCTCTCCGACGACGCCTACGTACGCGGCGTGCGCGACCTCCTCGAGTCGCATAACCTCCAGTGCCACGCGATCAGCAATCACCTCGTCGGCCAATGCGTCTGCGACCCGATCGACACCCGCCACCAGTCGATCCTCCCAGCTCGGATCTGGGGCAACGGCGACCCCGAGGGGGTGCGGCAGCGCGCGGCGGAAGAGATCGCCAACACGGCGCGCGCGGCCAAGCTCTTCGGCGTCGATGTCGTCAATGGCTTCACCGGCAGCAGCGTCTGGGCAAAGCTCTATTTCTTCCCGCCGACGAGCCAGGCCGACATCGCGGTCGGCTACGACGACTTCGCCGCGCGCTGGACGCCGATCCTCGACACCTTTCATGAACAGGGTGTCCGTTTCGCGCTCGAAGTCCACCCGACCGAGATCGCCTACGACCTCGTCACCGCCCGTCGCGCGCTCGATGCGGTCGGCAATCACCCGGCCTTCGGCTTCAACTTCGATCCCAGCCACCTCATCCACCAGTTCATCGACCCCGTCGAGTTCATCGAGGAGTTCCCCGACCGGATCTACCACGCCCACGTCAAAGATTCGCGCCTGCGTCTCAACGGGCGCACCAGTATCCTCTCCTCCCACCTCGACTTCGGCGACCCGCGTCGGGGCTGGGACTTCGTCTCGCCCGGTCACGGCGATGTGAAGTGGGACCCGATCGTCCGCGCCCTCAACCGGATCGGCTACACCGGCCCCCTCTCGATCGAGTGGGAAGACAGCGGCATGGACCGCGAATACGGCGCGAAAGAAGCCCTCGCCCTCGTCCGCAACCAGGACTTCACGCCTTCGACGGTAGCGTTCGATGCGGCGTTTGCGAAGTCATAATCAAGTAGGAAGTAAGGAGTTCGTAGTCCGTAGTCCGTAGTCCGTAGTCCGTAGAGGGCTATGGTGAGGGGAGAGAGAAATGGTGGGAGAGAGCGGGAGATACCGCGAATTGATGGTGTGGCAAAGATCGATGGAGGTGGTAAGAGAGGTCTATCGTGTGAGTGCTGATTGGCCGAAAGAAGAAATGTACGGACTTACGAACCAGCTACGTCGCGCGGCAGTATCGATTCCGGCGAACATTGCCGAGGGTCAGGGACGTACCGGTAAACGCGAGTTCGCGCATCATCTTTCGATCGCCAACGGCTCCCTCCACGAGACTGAGACTCTTCTGCTTATCGCTCGCGATCTGCGCTTTATCGACGAGACCACTTGCGACACGCTCACTTCACGCACGGCAGAGATCGGTCGCCTGTTAGGTGGCCTGATACGCAAACTCCGCCCGACAGAAGCCTAATTCCCATCACCGCTCCCGTACCTTTCTACGGACTACGGACTTTCTACTAACCAAGGAGAATCATGAGCAACGAAACCGGCTTCACCACCATGGCGAGCGCCCGCGCGGAGGGGGAAAGCCCCGAGATCGGCGTGGGTTTGCTCGGCTATGGTTTCATGGGCAAGGCCCACACCAACGCGTACAAGACGATCCCCTACATGGTCTACCCCCCCCCGGCGGGGCCCCAACTCGTCGCCATCTGCGGACGCAACGAGGAGGCAGTCAGCGCGGCGGCGCAGCGCTACGGCTACGCGGGATACTACACCAACTGGCAGGAGATGCTGGCCGACGACCGCATCAAACTCTTCGACAACAGCAGTTCCAATGATATGCACGCCGCGCCGACGATCGCGGCGGCGCAGGCGGGGAAGCACGTCTTCTGCGAGAAGCCGCTGGCGCGCACGGCGGAGGAATCGAAGGGGATGCTCGACGCCGTCCGCAAGGCCGGTGTGAAACACATGGTCGCGTTCAACTACCGCTTCGTCCCGGCGATCCGCCAGATCAAGGAATTGATCGATAGCGGTGGGTTGGGGCAGATCTACCACTTCCGCGCGGTCTACCTGCAAGAGTGGATCATGCCGCACTACGGCACCCCGCAGATCTGGCGGCTCGACCAGGAGACGGCGGGGAGCGGCGCACTCGGCGACCTCGGCGCGCACATCATCGATCTGGCGCGTTATCTCGTCGGGGAGCCGACGACGGTCGGCGCGATGACGCGCACCTTCATCCCCGAGCGCCCGCTGGCCGATGGCAGCGGCACGGCGAAGGTCGATGTCGATGACGCCTTCGTGGCGACGGTCGGCTTCGCCAATGGCGCGGTCGGCACGCTGGAAGCGTCGCGCTTCGCGGCGGGGCGCAAGAACCATCAGGTGATCGAGATCAATGCCGAGCGCGGCACGGTCCGCTTCGAGCTCGAACGGCTCAACGAGATGCGCGTCTTCTGGGTTGGCGAAGACCCCAAGGAGACGCAGGGGTTCCACGACGTGCTGGTCAGCGAGAGTTTCCATCCGTTCTGGAAATACTGGTGGCCCCAGGGACACATCATCGGCTGGGAGCACACCTTCGTCCACGAACTGACGCACTTCCTCGACGCCATCGCCAACGCCACGCCGGTCGATCCCCACGGCGCGACCTTCGACGACGGCTACCGTGCCGCCGTGATCTGCGACGCGATCCTCGAATCGGCGCGCACCCGCCGCCAGGTGGACATCAAGTACGAGGACTGACGCGGCAACTGCTGGAGCGGTCACAGCTACGTGGAGGCGTCCGGAAGCGGACGCCTCCCTTACCGAACGAGCGCCCTGCGTTACCGCGCTACCGTTAGCAGGCCCTGCGGCAACTTTCCTTACCAAGCCGCCGCGCCGATCCTGCGTCACGGCGCGG